>CAYGNU010000533.1:0-3478 GCA_964351175.1 uncultured Roseivirgaceae bacterium
TATTAACGTAAAACTAACTAAAATAAAATCATTTTAGTAATCAGGCGTATTTATTTTTATTTTTTGGTATTATTAATTGTAAGAGGTTTAGCGTCTTCCTCCTCTTCGTCCGCCACTATTACCTTTAGATTTAAAGTTGCCTTTATATCCTCCAGATGAAGGTGATGAAGATCTTCTACCGTCACCTCGACCACCACGGCCACGTCCAGATCTATCATTACCAGACTTAGGCCGATCAAGATTTACTCTAATCTCTCTATCGTTTACAAAAAGTCCTGCAAATGCGCTATTGATAGTATTCGCTAATCCTTTTTCGGTTTCGAAATATGATCTACGATCTTCAATGATTACAGAATCTATTTGCTTTTTATCTAGCTTAGCCGTCTCTGCTACAAAGTCTATCAATTCTCCTTTATCAATACCATCAATATTACCTAGATTGATGAAATAACGATCATTTTTACTCTCTACCCTATCAGAAGATCTACCTCTATCACCTCTATCAACTCTATCACCTCTATCACCGAATCCTCCACCAGTAGTGTCAAAATTACTTTTCTTGTTAATTCCTAATTCTACAACTTCCCAAGACACAAGCTTCTCAATCATCTGTTCTTTCGTCAATTGAGCTAAAATCAAATGAACATCTTCCATATGCTCACTGATAGCCTTTTTATCAACCTCAGTAGCCACCAGTTTATTAGCCCATTCTACAAGCTTCTTGTTTTCAACATGCACTGCCTCTGGCAACACATATGGCGAAAAGCTCAGTTTAAGTTTTTTCTCAAGATGTCTGATTTTACTCTGCTCTCTGCTATTTACTATGGATATAGAAATACCCTTTTTACCAGCACGGCCAGTTCTACCACTTCTGTGTGTATAATATTCCAAATCATCTGGCATGCTATAGTGCACCACATGAGTAAGGTCATTAACATCAATACCTCTTGCGGCAACATCTGTGGCAATAAGAAATTTCAATGAATGATTCTTAAAACGCTTCATCACCTGATCTCTCTGACTTTGAGATAAATCACCATGAATGGCATCTACGGGTAAACCTTTAGCTTGAAGCTGCTGAGCAAGATTTTGAGTATCCATCTTTGTTCTACAAAAGACAATTCCACGCATATCCGGCTCTAACTCGATGATTCGTTTCATCACCTCCATTTTATCTCTAGCACTTGCTATGAAGAATTTGTGTTCAATATTTTGGTTAACCACATTTCCGCTATCTATGCGTACTTCGTTAGGGTTATCCATATATTTATTTACAATATTCTTGATCTCAGGTGCCATGGTAGCTGAAAACAACCATGTAGACTTCTGTCCTTGGGTAAATGATAAGATAGTATCAATATCTTCTCTAAATCCCATGTTTAACATTTCATCAGCCTCATCAAATACTACATGTCTAATTCCTGAGAGATTTATTGCCTTTCTGTTAATAAGATCCAATAACCTACCAGGTGTCGCTATTACAATGTGAGGTGTATTTTTTAATGCTTTCATTTGTGGAACAATAGATGCTCCACCATAAACAACCTGTACTCTAACGCCTTTCAAATATTTTGAAAACGCTTGTATCTGTTGTGCAATCTGCTGCCCTAGTTCACGTGTAGGGGCCAAAACCAAAGCCTGAGTTTCTTTTAGATTAACGTCAATGGCATCAAGTAAAGGCAAACCAAATGCCGCTGTTTTACCTGTTCCTGTTTGTGCTAATCCAATAAAATCTCGTGTTTTTTCTTTGATTAAGATGGGTATTGCCTGCTGTTGAATTTTTGAAGGTTCAATCAAATTCAACTCAGGAAGGACTTGCAGCAAAGATGCGGAAAGCCCTAATTCTGAAAAATTTGTCAATAGATAATAATTATTAATGAACTGCAAAGGTAGCATTAATAAAAACGAGAAGCTAAAGGTTATTTTCTTTATCTATATGATAATATGGATTCAATATTTTATTATTCTCAAAAAATAGCTTTATTGACCAAAAAAGTATGCTGTGATTAAGATAATTCTTCGTTTCGGGTTTTTGGCTTTACTATTAGCTATTTTATTAGAACTAGGCAGCTATTCTATTTCAAATCAGAATTTCTATTCAGAATTTTTAGTCACTCTTTCAGCAATTGGATTAGTAGTATTTGGTTTCATCCTTCGAAAATATATTATCACTAAAAACACCTTATTGCAAGATGAGTTTACACCAAATGAACGTAAAATACAGCTTTTGCAAATTAGTAATCGTGAATTAGAGGTACTGAATGTAATGGCCAAAGGTCTTTCTAATAGTGAAATTGCTGATCAATTGTTTGTTTCTGAAAGCACGATAAAAACACATGTATCTAATTTACTTTCTAAACTAGATGCTAAAAGAAGAACCGAGGCCATTAAAAAGGCAAAGGAATATGGATTGATAAAATAGTAGTACAAAAGGCTGAATTTGATCATTTCATACTAAAGTATGAGCCGTGTTCTGGGTTAAATCACTTCATTTGAATAAAAAAACTATGAAAAACATTATCGTTAAAAATGGATTAAGATCTATAGCCATTATAATGGGTATCCAGGTAGTTGCTTATTTGATTTTCGGACTTCCTGAGGGTATTGACTTTGACCGCGATGAAATACTTGGTTACGGTGGTATAATGCTATGCCTGATTTTTGTATTTCTAGGCATTAGAGAATATCATATTAAACAAGGTAAGAGCACTTTCATGAAATATCTAGGCATCGGGTCGGCCATATCTGTGTTTCCTTCTATTACATTCGGCATCTACAGTATTATTTATTATAAGTGGCTTTATCCTGATTTTCTAGAAAATTACGGTGCCTATCAATTAGAAAAGATGAAGGCATCTCTTAGCGCTGAAGAATTTGAGGTTGCCCAAACACAATTCTCCGCTGATATGGCCATGTGGGACAGTATGGGCATGCAGTTTACTATAATGTTTTTAACTGTTTTTGTCATAGGCCTTATAGTAACCATTTTATCAGCGACTTATTTTCAATTTAAAACATCAAAGTCATGAGTAAAAAAGTAACAGGCATAGGTGGGATCTTCTTCAAAGCTGAAGACCCTACCAAAATGAAAGAATGGTATGATAAAAACTTGGGTTTAGTAACTAATGAGTACGGATCATTATTTGAATTCAGGGATTCTGATAATCCTGACTCAAAAGGCTATTTACAGTGGAGTCCGTTTGAGACTAAAACCAAATATTTTGAGCCTTCTCAGAAAGAGTTTATGATTAATTATAGGGTAGAGAATATTGAGGGGTTAGTTGAAGATTTTAAAAAGAATGGCGTAACTGTTCTTGATGAGATTGAAACCTACGAGTACGGTAAGTTTGTCCATATTATGGATCCTGAGGGAAACAAAATTGAGCTTTGGGAGCCAATAGACAGCATTTTCACACAAATGTATGAGGGTAAGACTACCAAGTAATCAAAAAACTATAGGCACAAGGATGACGTCAAC
>CAYGNU010000534.1:0-3473 GCA_964351175.1 uncultured Roseivirgaceae bacterium
CGTCCATTCACTTTTAACCGGACCTACACCATTATGCCAGAAGACAACCAGATCCCCTTTATCCGATGGTTTATGATCATATTTCATTGAAAATTCTTCTTCAAACTTCCTCAATTCATCGTTAAACCCATTGAGATAAGCTGTTCTTAACAGATCTTTCTTTAATTGATCTGGTGTTGATACGTTAAAAAAAGACGAAGTTCTTTTATACGCTTCATGCGCATTTCTATAGGCAATAAACGCATCATTCACTTCTCCAGAAGCTTCAAAAACGATACCCATCAAATTATGCGCAAATGGGTCAATATCATATCTATTCTTTCTCTTTTGATATTTGTCGTTTAACTCATTTAGCTTGATATTAATTCTTCGACATTCAACTAGTGCTTCATCCAGTTGATTTAATTTCAGGTAATTTACAGCCTTGAAGTAGTGCATTAATACTTTCTCATGATCTTCCCCAATATAAGGTTTGACTGTAGAATTAGTCAGGTAACTCAGGGCTTCTAAAGAATAATTTTTATGATAGTCTTCAGTAAAAAAATAGGCTTGTTCAAAGTACTTATTACTTTCTTCATACTCACCCATCATCTGTAACACTACTCCTTTCTGAAGGTAGTAAAGAAGCTGGCTATTACTATTTGAAAGCTTTTTATTCTTATTAAGATAATTATTTGCTTCCTCCATTTTGCCTTGGGCAAAATAGTCCTGGAACACAATGTTCTTTTGGTAATAAGTGGCACACCCAAATAAAAATATTAAGGGTATAAAAAAGGAGTGCCGCAAAGCGGCACTTTTAATTTTTAACATCAACCAAATGGTTTAATTGATGACTTTCTTAATCTTTTTGCTTCCTATCCAAACCTTCTCATTAGTCTCGATATGAGTGAGTTCTAAGTCAGTCTGGTAGTACACTAATTTATCTTTGCTATTTGAATCAGTTATTGAGTTAATAGTGCCTTGAAGTATAAAGTCGGCACCACGCTCCATTCCCCATTTCTTAGTAGTCTCTGCTGATGCAAATTCCTGTTGATCCGCTCTCTCACTTCTTAATTCTTCTCTAGCTTCACCCCCTTGAACTACTCTAACCTTTCCTGCATTGATAAATTCTCGTTCAATATCATTTGTAAAGGTTTCTGAACTAATATGTTCGCTGCTTTTATTCTTAATGATACCCACAATCACAGTAGGCTTTTTACCATTTTCTTCAATAAAGTCAGTTACCCATGGCCGGCTCAGTCCATCTTTTACCATTTCTTCTGCCACTAATCTGGAGTCAGTATCATTCCATCTTCCACTTAAATCAATCTGCGAATTTTCATCAACTCTAGTTACAGTTTTGGTAGATGAGCAGGCCAAAAGGATGGCAAGTGGAGTAGCCATCATAAGATTCAAGAATATTTTTTTCATAATTTTAAAATTATACAGTTTCAACCTCTTTGGATTGCAAAAATCGTTCCGCATCTAGCGCTCCCATACAACCTGTTCCAGCAGCAGTTACACCTTGACGATAAACTCTATCTGCTGCATCTCCCGTTACGAAAACACCTTCTACATTTGTCTTTGATGTTCCTGGCAGTACTTTAAGGTAGCCCGTTTCATCCATTTCTAAATATTCTTTAAAAATAGCAGTATTTGGCGAATGCCCTATAGCCACGAAAAACCCATCAACTTCAATTTCCTTCTTTTCACCTGTTTGATTATTCACAACTCTCGCACCAGTTACAGCATTTCCATCTCCTAGTATCTCCTCAGTCTCAGTATTCCAAAGCACTTCTATATTTGGTGTATTCAATACTCTCTGCTGCATTATTTTAGAAGCACGAAGCTCATCTCTACGAACAATCATATAAACCTTAGGGCATAGGTTAGCTAAGTATGTCGCTTCTTCTGCTGCAGTATCACCTCCGCCTACTAAAGCTACATTTTTTCCTCTATAGAAAAATCCATCACATACAGCACAAGCAGAAACTCCTTTATTGTAGTATTCTTTCTCTGAGTCAAGTCCCAAATATTTAGCACTAGCCCCTGTAGAAATAATTACCGCTTCTGCAGTAATTTGATACTTTTCATCAACAATGGCTTTGTGAGGATAACTTGAGAAATCAACAGAAGTCACCATTCCATATCTAACGTCAGTGCCAAACCTTTCAGCTTGCTTCTGTAAATCCATCATCATCTGTGGGCCATTGATTCCATCAGGATAGCCAGGAAAATTTTCTACATCATTAGTTGTGGTTAACTGTCCTCCTGGCTCGCCACCTGTTATTAGCACAGGGTTCAATCCAGCTCTTGATGCGTATATTGCAGCAGTGTATCCTGCAGGCCCTGAACCAATAATTAAGACTTTTACTTTTTCTTCAGTCATTTTCAATAAGTATTATTTAAATCAATAAACCCCAAACAGTTCTAAATAGTTGTCAAGCATTACAAAAATTATATTTATTTGGCTCAGCAAAATTAAAAAAATAAGGTCTCATTTTTTAATGAGACCTTATCATATTACTATATCATTTGATAGTTATCCTAAATACGGTTTTAAAGCTTTACTTCGAGAAGTATGTCTTAACCTTCTTATAGCTTTTTCTTTGATCTGACGCACTCTTTCTCGTGTCAAACTAAACTTCTCACCTATTTCCTCTAATGTCATGGACTGTTCACCATTTAAACCAAAATACAAGGAGATTACATCCGCTTCTCGCTGAGTCAAGGTTGATAATGCCCTTTGAACTTCTCTTCTTAATGAGTCATTCATGAGCTCTGAATCTGGTTTTTCTTCCAGATCATTCTCTAAAACATCTAATAAGCTATTTTCTTCGCCACTAATAAAGGGTGCATCCATGGAAACATGTCGACCTGAAATTTTCATGGTATCAACCACTTCTGCCGTTGTTACTTCTAAAACTTCAGCCAACTCCTCTGGCGATGGTTCACGCTCAAACTTCTGTTCTAATTCTGCGAATGTTTTTGATATCTTGTTAAGAGAACCAACGCGGTTTAATGGTAATCTTACTATTCTTGATTGCTCTGCTAAGGCTTGAAGGATTGACTGACGAATCCACCATACAGCATAAGAAATGAATTTAAAACCTCTCGTCTCATCAAAACGTTGAGCGGCTTTTATTAAACCAAGGTTTCCCTCATTGATTAAATCTCCGAGTGACAAACCTTGGTTTTGATATTGCTTTGCAACTGAAACTACAAATCTAAGATTTGCTTTAGTCAGTTTTTCTAGAGCTAACTGATCTCCTTCTCTAATTCGTTGTGCCAGTTCCACCTCTTCGTCAGGTGTCAACAAATCCACCTTACCAATTTCCTGCAGATACTTATCAAGAGACTGGCTCTCCCTATTGGTAATCTGCTTACTGATTTTAAGCTGCCTCATTTAAAGATATTGTTAGTTCATGCTGACCAACAACGATTTTAAAGAATTAACAGCCAAATGGCAAGATTTGTAGAAAATTTAATTAGCG
>CAYGNU010000535.1:0-3466 GCA_964351175.1 uncultured Roseivirgaceae bacterium
TAAAATAAGGGATAACTATGGCAGAAAAAAGCAGTGTATTTGATATGATAGGACCCATTATGATTGGGCCATCTAGCTCGCATACTGCTGGTGTTGTACGTATAGCACGTGCTGCTATTAGAGTTTTGGGTGCTAAACCCACCAATGCGGTTATTACTTTTTATAATTCATTCGCCCGTACTTACGAAGGACATGGCAGTGATAAAGCTATAGTAGCCGGCCTTTTGGATTATAAGACAGATGATGAAAGGATTAAGACATCCTTTGAACAAGCTGAAAAGGCTGGATTGCAATACACTTTTAAGTCCGTGGGCAATGCATCAACCATGCACCCAAATACCATTAAACTCAATTTGACTAATGGTGATAGGAAGGTAGAAGTGTTAGGGCAGAGTAAGGGCGGTGGTGTTATAAATATTGCAGAGGTTGATGGTTTTGATGCTGACTTTTCAGCAAACCTCCATACCCTGATAATTAAAGCAGCAGATATTAAAGGCAGCATTGCGTATATATCTAATATTCTTTCAAATGATGAATGTAACATCGCTACGATGTCAGTTTCTAGAAAAGGAAAGAATGATGTGGCATGCTTGGTTATAGAAATGGATTCTGGATTAAGACCGCTAACCCTTGAATATTTGAGAAGCCTTAAATGGGTTATTGAATTGATTTATATCCCTGATATTGATTTATAAAAAATAAATAGATTGTTGAATGAAGTATATTAAATTATTGATTTTCATACTGATAGGCACCTCTTCGGTTCTAGCACAAGAAAGTAAGCAATGGACCTTGCAGGAATGTGTCGACTATGCAATAAAGAATAACATAACTGTTAAACGCTCTAATCTGAATATAGATCAGAGTCTTTCAAATTTAAACCAGAGTAAAGCTGATTTGGCACCATCTTTAAATGGTAGAGCTTCTCATGTTTATAATTTTGGTCAGAATGTTAACCCGGTAACTAACTTGATTACTGATCTGGACTCAAGAACTAATACTTTTGGTCTATCAGCTAATGTTACGTTGTTTAATGGGTTTTCTAATTATAACACGATCAAACAAAATAACTTTTTGCTAGAAGCTTCTATCACAGATTTAGAGCAGGCAAAGAATGACATTGGTTTGAATGTAGCTCAGGCATATTTGCAGGTATTATTTAACCAAGAGTTATTAGAATCAGCAACTATACAAGTAGCATCTTCAGCTGAACAAGTAAGAAGAACGAAAGTACTAGTTGAAAATGGAGCGTTACCAATGGCCGACCAACTTCAAGCTATTGCTCAAGAGGCAACGAACGAATCTCAGTTGATTTCCCGTAAAAACGAGTTGAATTTGGCAAAGCTTCAGTTAATGCAACTATTACAAATTCCATATGATCCAAATTTTTCAATTTTTATTCCAGAGCTTTCTGTAGAAGAAGTAGTTCCAGTTTCAGCCAGTTCAGAGGAAATTTATCAGATAGCTTTCGAAACTCAGCCTGTTGTTAAAGCAGCTCAATTAAGGATTAGGGCTAGTGAACTTAGTTTAGAAGCTGCTAAAGGAAGTAAACTTCCAAGTATTACAGCATTCATAGGTGTAGATACCAGGTTTAATGATCAGAATACAGCATTTGGATTTAGCGAACAATTAGATAATAACCTAGGCCAGAACTTAGGGTTTAATTTGAACGTTCCAATTTTCAATAATTACCGAGTACGCCAATCGGTTCAGGTAGCTAAAATCAACAAAACACGTGCTGAGATCAACGATATTGAAGCTAAAAATACCTTGAGACAGCAAGTAGAACAAGCTTTCTTAAATGTAGAAGCTGCTTTACAGACTTATAATGGCAATCAACGTCAGGTAGAATCTTTGGAACTGGCCTATGAGAACGTTAAGAAACAGCGTGAGCAAGGAGCAGTGAATATTACTGATTTTACAATATTAGAAAATGATTACAACAGGGCAGTGTCTGATCTAATCAGAGCAAAATACGATTATATATTTAAAATTAAAGTATTAGATTTTTATCAAGGGAAACCTCTAGAACTATAAAAAATGGCAAAGAAGAAGAAATCAAATAAGTGGTTATACTATGTAATAGGTGCTTTTATTGTACTTATCATCTTCGTGGTGGTAGGACGAAAAGCAGGATGGATAGGCAAACCAAAACAGACTGAAGTAGAATTAGCATTAGCAAAGAAGGTAACTATAGTAGAGAAGGTTAGTGCTTCTGGTCAGGTACAACCCGTACTGGAGGTTAAACTTAGCCCTGAGGTTTCTGGAGAGCTTATAGAGCTTAATGTTGAAGAGGGTGATCCGGTAGAAAAGGGTTTTATTTTGGCGAAAGTTAGACCTGATAACTTTATAGCTGCAGTAGAACAGTCAAGAGCATCTTTAAATACTCAAAGGGCTAATTTGGCTTCTTCAAGAGCGAGTCTGTCTAGGTCAAAAGCTACTTTCACAAGAGCTGAACTAGATTACAATCGCCAAAAGAAACTATGGGATGAGAGAGTAATATCTGAAGCAGATTGGCAACTAGCAGAACAAAATTATGTTGTAGCAAAAAACGATTTATTATCAGCTGAAGAGTCTGTAGAAGCATCTAAGTATATTGTTAAGAACAATGAGGCACAATTGTCGCAAGCTCAGGAAAACTTAAGAAGAGCCACTGTTAAGTCTCCAATGACAGGTACAGTTTCTAAACTTAGTGTTGAAAGAGGGGAAACTGTTTTAGGAACACAGCAATTTCAGGGAACTGAAATGATGCGTATTGCTGATTTGAACCAGATGGAAGTGCGTGTTAATGTGAATGAAAATGATATTATCAGAGTAGCACTCAATGACACCGTGTTAATTGATGTAGATTCTTATAGTTACCTTGAAAAGGAATTTAAAGGTTTAGTGACATCAATAGCTAATACAGCTAATGATAAAGCTTCTGCTGACGCAGTAACTGAATTTGAAGTAAAGATTAAGATCTTAAATTCATCTTATAAGGACCTGATTAATGAAGGAAACAAATATCCTTTTAGACCGGGTATGACTGCCAGTGTGGAGATCATTACAGAAAGAAAGAATAATATACTCTCTGTTCCTTTATCATCAGTAACTACGAGAAAGCCTGGTGATAATAAGAAGTTTGGAAGAGGTGGTGATGATGATGATGATGAGAAAGCAAAGCCGCAGCAGACTGGCAATGCTCCAAAACCTGAGGAAGAAATCAAAGAAGTGGTATTTGTTAATGAAGAAGGTATAGCTAAGATGCGTGAAGTTAAAACGGGTATCAGTGACTATGAAAATATTGAGATCCTGGAAGGTATCAAAGAAGGTGAGGAGATTGTTTCAGGACCATTCCTGGTAGTGTCTAAGCGACTTACTGATGGTGATGCGATAGCTGCCAAAAAAGAAAAAGGAAAAGAGGAGGACAAGAAGGAAGAGGAGACTGAGGAGGAGTAATTACAGTCTAAATTATTGATATCAA
>CAYGNU010000536.1:0-3466 GCA_964351175.1 uncultured Roseivirgaceae bacterium
GATTACTATTATGATCTCTCAGAAAAAAGATATATGTGCATTGCGGACGAAGATGCTAATGCTCCCGGTGGATATATTCACTCCGGCGCATTCTTGCTGGTGGATAAAAACAGAAGAATCAGAGGTTTTTATGATGGCACTGTCCCAGAGCAGGTGGATGTGCTGATGAATGATATTGAAAAATTATTGAACGAATGAGAAACAGATATTTTGTAATAGGATTTATTGCTGTTCTACTTTTTGCATGTGGAGGTGGAAAAGAGAAGCAGGAGGAGGAAAAATCAGGACTTAGCTCAAGGGACGAGATACGCTTAAAGCAGTATCAGGTCCAGGGAGCAAAAGTTTACGCTACCTATTGTGCCAACTGTCATCAGCAGGATGGTAAGGGACTCGCTTCTTTGTATCCTCCACTTGCAGGTTCTGATTATTTATTGGAAGACCTTCCACGGGCAGCCTGCATCATTAAAAACGGGCAGAGCAAAGAGATTGTGGTGAATGGAGTAACCTACAGTCAGATGATGCCGGGCAATCCCATCACAAATCTTGAAGTAGCCGAAGTACTCACGTTTATTGCTAACGCCTGGGGCAATGAAGGGGGATTAATCGGTGTGAAGGATGTAGACAAATGGTTGGAGGAATGTGAGGAGGAGTAATAGCCAATTTATTTTTTAGTCCATTCTTCTAATTTCATATTGATCAGGTAGTGCACCAAAAATAAGATTTCTCAAATAGTCGATTCCACCTTCATCATTTTCCAAATCCGAATATGAACCATAAAATTTATTGTAATAATAGAGTTCATAAGATTTCAGGTCATACACTCCAACATAGCCAATTATGTACGGAATACTTTCTACGTATGTGTCCGGAACGGTGTTAAACATATTGGTAAATTCTCTGAAAGAAGTAAGAAATGATCGATCCTTATTATAGGCGTTAAATACATAAATGAATAAAATTGGCTTTTGAGATTGAATTGTTGTGTAAGGATCAAAAATTGGAGATGAATAGTAACTGCTATATGAAGTAGGTAGTTCATTATTTTTGCTTGGGCCACCTAAATCATCAATTAAATTTTCATAAATAGTATACAATAAATTCGTATGTTGAATCGAATCCATCATTAATTTTTCAAGATTCTGAGACTTTAGACTTAATGTTTCACAAAAGTTTGAAACCACTTCAAAAATCTGAGACGATAATTCAAAATCTCTGTCTAATTCATCTGCACCCACTGGAAACCCAGTCTTAGTATTAAATCGAACATCCACAAACGCAACGAAAGTGGTGGGAAGAATCACATCCTCCTTTTTAATTAAGTACCTTGGAAAGGGTCTGCAACTAACAAAACAAAAAGCAATACCAAAAACCAACAAAATTATCCTCATCAAGTTCTTTGCAACCAAAATCCGTACCATTGGTGAGAAAACAAACTAGTCCTTCAAAACCTCTTCCCCCTTTGCAAGCGACCCATTCATGTTTTCTTTAACCTGCTGAATGGATTTTTTCTGTTCTTCCAGGTATTTTCTAATTTCCTCATCCGTGCCTTCAAACTCAGGCTCATAATCCCGCATCCATTGCATCATGCTTTCGTTCGCATCACCTATTTCATCTGCTGCTATGGTGAGCATTGCTGCACGATCAGGATTACTCTCCATCAATGAATCTGCCTGAAGTAAAAGGTCTTTTCTGGTTCTCCTAAGCTCACTCATTTTAGGCATCACTTCATCGTGAATGGATAGAACTTCACTTTTAAGACTATCAAGGGTAATCTCGCCTGATTGGTTTTCTTTAGCTGTTCCGCATGCGGTCAAAAGAATGATTATTAGTAGTAGGATTGTATTTTTCATATAATAAAAATTAGTTCAGAACATCCCCCTGCAGCCACATTCCCCAGCACACCCTCGAAACGTCGAACCGCCTTCAAGGGAAAATTTTAATCGATTTTTACTTCCGCGTCTTTTAGGATGTACATGAGTTGATCATAGTCGGTATCATTCAACTCCAGCCTTCCAGTCACCGTCACAGGCTTTGCAGTGTACTTGACTTCTTCCTTAAGATAAGCTTCAGCTACCGTCTCAGGACCACTACCCCCACAGAAAAAACATGCTGCAATAGGAAGGGAAGAAAGGATGATATGTTTAGGCTCGAACATGCCCTCAAATGGAATGATGAACCCTTTCAATGAAACTGTCTTACCACTCATTTTTCGTACATCATCACCAAACTTAGGTACATATATTTCACCGTATTCATCCTGTGATTTTTCGTATTTCACATCTGCCATTGTTTCCCAGTTTTTGCTTGAATTGGTGAATTGAGCAGTGGCTGCAACAGAAAACAAAAGAGTGAAAAGGATTAAGCATCCTCTTTTGTTAACCACAGAGATCAGTGAGTTTGTGACTTGAAAATCAATCTTACCTATTCCTAAATCTAAAGTCAGTTTTTTCATAATATTTTAATTTTCCTTTACACGAGAGAAATCTGAGTGTAACCTGCATATTTTTCTTGTCTCCGTTTTCTCAGTGCAATCTCCGCGCGCTCAGCGGTTATCCTAAGCTTTTGAAAGCGTTTCCGAGATATCTGACTTATACGCAAGAAATGCCGGAATGATCGAGGCAAAAATACCAACTGCCAGGCTTCCCAACATCACATAGTATTCGTCAGTCACAAAAAACATTCCACTCGTCTGGATTTGTTCCATTGAGTTGGTTAAAATGCCAAATCCTGCATGTGCTAAACCAAATCCACAAAGGCTTCCAATGATGGTAAGTACAATTCCCTCTGTGAGAATCAGTAGAAAGATTTTCAGTTGACTTGCTCCCATCGAGCGCATGATCGCCAATTCGTATTTACGCTCTTTTAGTGAATTGATCAATGCAATAAAAACACTTGTGGCACTCAGAATGATGATTACAAGCCCAAGTACATTCACCACATCTACTCCTACTCCAATGATATTAAACAGTCGTGCGGTTTCATATGGGGGTGATGCAGCTTGTAAGTTACTGGTCCCATTAACAATTCTTGGCAGTTGAACAGCCGCCATCGGTGAACGATACTTGAGCAAGAGTGAGGTAATGTCTTCATTTTCCAATTGCTCATTGGTCACTTTGAGTCCCAGTCGATCCAGAGATACCAATTCATGATGATCGCCTCCCTCTTCATGGTCATGCTCCTCATGACTGCCATGTACCTCCCACACACTTTGCACAGAAACCAAAATCAGCTGATCCATTACAGAGCCTGTTGGCACCATAATACCGACCACCTCAAAAGGATGTTCTTCATGCCCTCCTACTCCTTCTGACAGCCCGTGTGCACTTTTCAGTTCATCTCCAACCTTTATTCCAAGGTTTTTTGCAATAGTGGATCCTACAGTTGCTGTCATTTCACTGCCAAACCATTCGCCTTCAGCAAGGCTAGCTTCATAAAGCAATGGATACTCTCGGGTTGTTCCTACTAT
>CAYGNU010000537.1:0-3464 GCA_964351175.1 uncultured Roseivirgaceae bacterium
TCAGCTGGTAGAGCATAACACTTTTAATGTTAGGGTCCTGGGTTCGAGCCCCAGCTGGATCACATGAAAAAGGCTTCCAATTTTGGAGGCCTTTTTTGTTTTAATATCGTCCATGTAGCATCCCAAGCAATCGAGGCCAACCTGCTTTAGGCTGTTTTTTTACTAATAATTGAAAATTCGATTTAGCATTAATATTTTTCAATATCAATATTAAGAGAGGTAGCATACTTTTTTACCGCTATTATCTTTACAGTTCATTCTCAACCTTGTGTATTTTTTCATCTTGAATTTAATATTTGTTGGCGTTGATAATTACAGTTTATATCTTTCTAGATATTCTTTAGAATCATATGAAGCGCCAGCAGTCCATTTCATCACCAACGCATTACAAGAACAAATCAATAATTGCTAAAAAAAAGAAAGGAAAGGATTTAACGCAATTGGCAAGCAAATTACCCGTTTATTATGTTGCTTTAATTTTGCTATCAATCATACAAGAGGTAATATATTTTGGACTATTTGGGATTAATATCACCAATTATTTTACTATTAGTGATTTTGTAATACTAATTATTGATGATGCATTTCTCATAATAGGTATTACAATTTTTTTAATTGTAGGTCTCAGGAAATTGATTCCTTTAGTCGATATCTACCATCGAATAGCAAAAGGCTCAGGCTTATTACATTTAATTGTAGTTCTTTCATATGCGGCACTACTGATGACATTCATGGCGATATCAAGTTCGTACTTGGATTTTTATTCTGCAATGAAACTGTTGAGCCTTTCTCATCTGATTTTACTTACTACAATAACGGTCTATTCCAGCATAGAATTTGAATACGATCAACTAACTGTCTTCATATTGTTAGTCTTTATAATTTTTTGTTACGGGTTGTTTATGGGTTTTCAAAAGAAAGAAACAGTCAAATACACTGATTCAAAACTAGCACGGATTGGATTTCAAGACGGCACCGCATTTGAAGGAACGGAAAATACACATATCATTGGAAGCTCTTCCAACTACTATTTCATTTTTGATAGAAAGGATTCTGTTAAATATACCATAAACAGAAATACCATAAAGACATTGGAGTATGACTTAAAACGAAAAGATAATTCTAGATTCATTTACTATATCAATAATGACGACTCCAAATCTAAATGACAAAAAGTTAGCCTTTCCCAAATTGAAGAGCAAAAGGTTATTAAGCAGTTTTCTTAACTTGACTTACTTTTGCGATGAACATATTTAAATCTTTAGGCTTCCTTTTTGATGCTAATAGTATTGATTTACTATCTATCCCATATCTTTTTGAATAGAATGTTTTGCCTTTATCATCCCTATATTCAGCAATTACCAACATGTCATTTAGGAAATCTGTTACTTCAAAACTATTTTGAACCGTCAAATCTATTTCAGTCTTATGATCATGTTGAATAGGTTCTTGAGCAGGTTGTAAAGAATCCTTTCGTATAATCACCTTACTTCCACCTATCGAGATATACAGTTTAATTCTAAAAGCTGTTTTTGGTGAGATGTTTAATACTTTAACAATTCTAGTAATAACCATTACATCACCTTGATGAAAAAGAGAGGTCTTAAAATCTAATTCTAGCTTTGGTCTTTCTGGCTTAATATAATTTTTATAAAAGGTTCTGCCAGTATTAAAAAAACCTATTACAGCGAATAGATACATAATGAATTGACCACTTATAGTAAAAATCTCTTCCATCTATTTAAAGATATAAAATAGCTGTTAAGAAGAATATGAAACATTATGTATTAATTGATTACAAATATCCAGAAGAGACTTAAATAAGAGTAAATATTGACATTGAATGAACCTGAGATAGATTTGAGGCCGTCCTTTGTTTTGATCGATAGCCCCGCTACTCCAAGCATATTAAACTGCGGCTAGTTCGAGCCTGCCTTTGTCGGCAGACAGGCTTGTAGCTCGGACTTTAAATCCAGTAAGTCTTGTTAAGTAATAAATTAAATAATACGAGCAACAAGTTCACACTAGCAGAAGCCTTTTTTGTTTGTCAGAATCTGGTTATCTCCATTATTGCAGATTCTATTTTTTTATCCCGGACTTAATAAATAAATTGGTCGCTTTACATCAAACCTGTCCGCGATGAAATTCATTCTTCTCCTACTTACATTATTTAGCTTTCAAATAGCCTTTGCCCAAACCACCCTCATTTCTGCTGATCGCCTGTTTGATGGTAATGAAATGCATAATGACTGGGGGATCATTGTAAAAGAGAATAGGATAGTAGAAGTTGGTCCAGTTGCTAAGCTTAAAACAAAACAAGATACCACTATAACCTATTCCGGAGGCACCATTATGCCCGGTATGATTGAAGGCCACTCGCATGTGCTTCTTTATCCATATAACCAAACAGATTGGAATGATCAGGTGCTTAAAGAGTCAAGAAGCCTTAGGGCTATTAGGGGCTCGGTAATGGCTAAAAGAAATTTATTGGCCGGATTTACAACCATCAGAGATTTAGGTTCTGAAGGAGCAGAGTATGCAGATGTGGCAGTGAAGCAGAGTATAGAGCAAGGTATCACCATTGGACCGAGAATGTTGGTTGCTGGTAAAGCTATTGTTGCTACCGGTAGCTATGGCCCTAAAGGTTTTCACCCAGACTTCGAAGTGCCGCTAGGAGCTGAGCCTGCCGATGGCAACGATTTGATAAGAGTGGTAAGAGATCAGATTGGGAAAGGAGCTGACTTCATCAAAGTGTATGCTGACTATCGTTGGGGACCAAATAAAGAAGCTATGCCGACTTTTTCATTAGATGAGTTAAAATTAATCGTGGAAACAGCCAGAAGCAGCGGTCGTGATGTGGTAGCGCATGCTCAAACTAATGAAGGGATGCGCAGAGCAACTTTAGCAGGGGTGGTTTCTATCGAACACGGCACAGAGGCTTCTGATGAAGTTTTAAAACTGATGAAAGAAAGAAATGTAGCCTTATGCCCAACCTTGGCTGCTACTTATTCTATTACAAAATACAGAGGTTGGGATGGTAGTTCTCCAGAGCCAGAAGGCATTAAGGAAAAAAGAGCTTCCTTTGAAAAAGCCATGAAAAATGGGGTGACTATTGTAGCTGGTGGAGATGTAGGGGTGTTTGCACATGGTGAAAATGCCCTCGAATTAGTAATGATGTCGGAATATGGCATGCCTAATATTGATGTATTAAAATCAGTAACGTCAGTCAACGCACAAGTTTTTAAACTTAAACAGTTAGGGCACTTGAAAACGGGATATTTGGCAGATATTATAGTTGTTGACGGTAACCCGGTTGATGATATCAATTCCCTCAAGAAAATTAAATTGGTTATGAAGGATGGTGATATTTATAAAAAGTAAAACATGAAAAATCGACTGATTCTACTCATTATCGTTTTGTTTCCTCTTGCAGGAACTGCTCAAACGGCAACAGAGATTTTAAG
>CAYGNU010000538.1:0-3458 GCA_964351175.1 uncultured Roseivirgaceae bacterium
GTCAAACACAATACCCTAATGCAAAATTATTTTATACCCCTTCGCTTATACAACGGAACAGTACTGCAAGGCTCACCAAACATTATACTTGAGGCGATTGGACGCAATAGTCTTGTAATTTCTACATAGGCAAATTCTGGCACAGGATGATTTCCGCAACCCTTAATTACAATCTTTGCATCTTGAAAGCTTGATAAATCAACTTGACCTAAGGCTTGCATAAATAGAGCATTTTCTAAATCAGATAAACCCCCATATACCAACATATTTACATAAGGCTCAAGGTTAATGGCTATAAGCATATATGCCCAATTTGGAATAATGGCATCAATTGAACATGTTATAGCGACATTCTTACCATCATAGCACGGCCAATTATGTGCTTTAACAAAATCTCTGAAATCTTTTTCTTTCAATATCATTCCATTGAACAACCAAGGAGCAATATCTAATATTTGCCTTTCGCCCGAGTGGTAGTAATCCTCTAAGTCAAAAGTCTTTAATGGACTGCTAGCTACTCTATTTACAATTTCATGTTCCATAATTATCGCTTCAAGGACTAAACACTAGATCATGGATTTTGGTTTGGTCGCCATGAACTCTTTTAAATAAAAAGGTTCAAAGTAAGCTATATTTTCAAACTTCTTACCTTCGAACTTTTTATATGCTAACTCGCCTATATACTGGGCATCTGGAATAACTCCTTCCAAAATTTTTGCATTTGGATTATCAGTAACCTTCTTAACTTTACTAGCTCCATTTCCAAAAAAAAGTATTTCATTGGAATCTAAATAATTGAGATAAGAGTCATTTTCTAGTATAACAGGTTTGGTCTCTTCAATTACATTTAATTTTGAATCAAACAACATAGCATAGACTTCCATCCTTCGTGCGTCAAGCATTGGGCATAACATGGCGCTAGATATATTAAAGCGACTGACATTATATGCCATCGCTTCTAGAGTATTAATAGCGATCAAAGGAATATCCAAAGCATAACACAGCCCCTTTGCTGTTGATGTTCCTATTCTGAGCCCTGTATAAGAACCTGGCCCTTTTGAAATTGCTACAGCTCCGATATCTTCTAGTTTTAGGCCACAAATTGATATTAAATGATCAATAGCTGGATTAAGTGTTGAGGAGTGAGACTGTTCCTTTTGAATCAATTCTTTGGCTAATAACTGCCCATTTTCATGAATGGCAAAAGAACAAACTGGAGTTGATGTTTCTATACTGATTATTAAAGCCATTAATATTTAGATAATAGTTTATCATAATGCTGAATATTTTCAAGTATTTTAACCGTTCTTAATACTGTCTCATCATCTTGAATTCCGCTTTTAATTTCCCCGACTTGAAGTTCTTTCCTCTTGGCCAACTCGCCTCGAATAAACCATAAAATTTGTTCCTTTGCTTTATTGAGATCAACCTCAAATTCAGCAGATGGCCTTTTTAAATTTACAATTTTATCAAGCACCACTTCATCTTGTTTTTCAGCTTTGGCGATTTCATAAAGTGAGTCAATATTGTGATTAAAGGCAGATTGGTATTTAAACCCATTATTACTCAACCAAATTTTAAAATCACTGAAGTCATCAAAATTTTGATTTGTATGATTAGAGTTTAGAGCATAATAGTAGTTAGCGTATTTAAATATCCATCCATCTATTAAAAGTTCAGCAGTGATGTCTAAAATATTTTGCTCTTCAACCAAAACATCAGGCATAAGACCTCCCTTGTCATAAACTTCTCTCCCAACCTTAGTTTTAAATATCTCAATGGCTTTTAAAGTATCTGACGAATGATCACCATATTCCAATTCTTGAATGCACCTTCCACTGGGTATATAGTATCTGGCTGTCGTAATTTTAAGTCGGTTATTATAAGTCAATGGGCGCGTAGTCTGCACAAGTCCCTTTCCAAATGTCTGGGTTCCTATAAGCACCCCTCTATCATAATCCTGCATGACACCTGCTACAATTTCTGAAGCGGATGCACTTTCTCCGTTTACTAGTACCGCAAGCGGAATTTTATCATCTGTAGAACCATCTAGTGTTTTGTAGGTTCGATTCCATTCTTCAACTCTGCCTTTAGTAGAAACAACAACTTTATGTTTAGGAATAAAAACATTGGAAACATTTACGGCCTCGCTGAGCAAACCTCCTAGGTTATCTCTTAAATCTAGTATAATAGCTTCCGCACCATCTGACTTCATCGACTTTACAGCAAGACTAACTTCTTTACCTGCCCCAGTAGTAAAATCCTCTAACAATATATAACCTATTTTTGTGCCTTCTATTAATCCAAAGTACGGTATATTATTTACTGTAATCTTCTCTCTAGTAAGATCAAAACTTAAAGTATCTTCAATACCAGAACGAACAACCTGTATATTAGCTTTGGACCTAACTCTACCTTTGAGAATTGAGCTGATTTGAGAAACTGTTTTATTTGAAGTTTCCTTTCCATTTGTCGTGATAATCCTATCCCCTACTTTAAGTCCAGCTTTTTCAGCCGCAAACCCCTTGTAGAGCATTGAAATATAAGCCTCGTTGTCTATAATGGATATTTGTGCCCCTATTCCAGCATACTCTCCAGTGGCAGAGGTAATAAATGCTTCAGCCTCTTCTTCAGGAATGTAATTAGTATAAGGATCCAAACTTGATAGCATAGCTTCAATGGCTATTTTTGTAAGTTCCTCTGGATCAGTATCGTCTACATAAAAAGTATTAACTTCCTTGAATATGCTAGCAAATATGTCGAGGTTCTTCACTATCGAAAAATACCTATCCGTAGGGGAAATGAAGGCAGCAACTAATATTGCTAGACATCCAATAAATATAACTCTTTTAGTATATTTCATTTTTCTGTAGAATCCTGATTTTTGATTTTGTTCAGGATCGCAATCATTGACTCTTGAATTTTATCAAAAGGCATTATTTCCTTTGAAGTATAAAGATAAGCAATCAGGTATTTATTGCTTAGAGAATATTGATACCTATTAAGCCGATAAGCTTCCCGAATTCTTCGCTTTATTTTATTTCTATCTACTGCTTTTTTGAAATTTCTTTTGGAAGCTGAGATTAATATCTGATTGGGTGCTGAACTGTCAGGATTAGGCAGCAAAAGGACTTTAAATGGATACAAATAAAAAGAGGAACCCTTTTCGAAGAGTTCCTTAATTAATATCTTTTTACTTAACCTTTCGGCCTTATTAAAACTAAAATCCATAGTCGGCAATATAATTAAAAGCTTGCCGAGATGAAGAAATTAACCTTTTATTAAAGGCGAATTATTTTATTTATGTGACTTCTCGTCAGAAACAGTAAGCTTTTTTCTTCCTTTAGCTCTTCTTCTCGCTATAACGGCTCTGCCACTAGGTGTAGACATTCTTTCTTTGAAACCGTGCTTGTTTTTTCTTTTTCTTTGCGATGGTTGAAATGTTCTCTTCATCTTTG
>CAYGNU010000539.1:0-3456 GCA_964351175.1 uncultured Roseivirgaceae bacterium
ACTTGTTACAAGTACAACTGCAACTTCTCGATTATCAAGAGAAGAAAATTACAGCATGTGCAAATTTAAAGGTGAATCAAGCGGAGCTTGAGTATTTAACTAAAAAATAATAGTGATGAAAAAATTACTAAACAATAAATATATCCTCGTAATCGGTTCGCTGATTATTGGGTTGACGCTTGGGAACATGCTGTTCTCCTCGTCAGAAGAAGCGGAGAATCATGATCACGCACAAGAATCACTAGATACGGAATATACCTGTTCAATGCACCCGGCTATCAGACAAAATGAGCCAGGAGACTGCCCCATTTGTGGTATGGCTTTAATTCCTGTTGACAATAGTTCTGGAGGAAGTATAGATGCAATTGTCATGTCTGAATCAGCCGTGAAGCTGGCCAATATTGTTACTATGAAAGTGGGCGGACAATCTGTTGAAACAAATCTAAAGATTGTAGGAAAAGTAAAAGAGGATGAGCGAAGAGTGTACAGTCAGGCGAGTCATATACCTGGCAGGTTAGAAACACTAAATATCAACTTCACTGGCGAATATGTTCGTGCAGGACAAACAATAGGCACACTTTATTCTCCAGAATTAGTGACTGCTCAAAAGGAGTTGTTAGAGGCCAATAAAATAAAAGAATCACAGCCTTCACTTTTTGAATCTACAAAACAAAAACTGAAAAATTGGAAATTGAGTGAAGAGCAAATTGAAAATGTGATCACTTCCGGAGCGATTCAAAATACGTTCCCGATAAAAGCCGATAAGAACGGATATGTAATAGACAAGAAAGTGAGTCTAGGAGATTATATTCAAAGAGGGCAAGAGTTGTTTAAGGTCTCCGATCTATCGTCAGTATGGGTGCTTTTTGAAGTGTATGAGCAAGATATCAGCAAAGTGAATGTTGGGCAGGGCTTAAAATTTAAGGTGCCCTCAGTACCATCTAAAACATTTGAGGGAAAAATATCTTACATCAATCCATCTATTGATGAGAATACGAGAACAGCGACCGTTAGGGTAGAAGCTAAAAATACCGATGGTTTACTAAAACCAGAGATGTTGGCCAATGCACAATTGCAGCTCAATCATGCAAATGATGAAACCATACAAATTCCTAAATCCGCTGTATTGTGGACTGGGGAGCGTTCAGTAGTTTATGAAAAGGTAAAGGATGAAAAAGGATTATCTTTTATGATGAGACAAGTTACTTTGGGTCAGCAGGTTGGCGATTATTATGAAATAGTTGAGGGACTACAACAAGGCCAAGAAATAGCTATCAACGGCACTTTTAGTATTGATGCAGCTGCGCAATTGGCAGGCAAGCCAAGCATGATGAGTCCTAAAGGAGGAACAGAAATTTTTGGTCATAATCATGGAGAAAAATCAGCTATTATTCCTTCATCTAGTACCTCGAATGCTACTGAAATTGAAGTGCACTCTGTAACGATAGATCAAAAGGCTAAGAAGGCATTGAAACCCCTTTATGAGTATTATTTTGCTTTGGAAAAGGCATTGGTCAATGATGATTTTAATCAGGCTAAGGCCTCTGGCACTAAGCTAAAGGCTGAACTTACCGCGATTAACATGAATGTGTTTGCAGGTAAAGCGCACGCTTTATGGATGACTTACAGTAAAGAGATGAAATCCTCCATAGAGCATATCGAGCATTTTCAGACCATCGCAGAACAACGTACTGCCTTTATGGGATTTTCGAAAGTAATGATAGCCATGACAAAATCTTTCCATCCGCAATCAGGCACTTTATATGTTCAATATTGCCCTATGGCAGATGATAACAAAGGTGCCAACTGGCTAAGTCAACAAGAAGAAATTTTAAATCCGTATTTCGGTGAGTCGATGTTGACTTGTGGTAATGTAGAAGAAGAACTTAAATAAGAAATAACTAATTAACTTTTAAACTTTTAAAACGTGATGAAAACGAAGATGAACGCATTGGTAATTATGGCTTTATGTGCCGCATGTGGTACACCCAAACAAGAGAATACTGTTGAAGAAACAACTAGGCCTGAAGTTGTAACTGAAACTGTGAAAGAACAGGACAAAGTGGTGGAAGCATACATGAAAGTGAAAGATGCCTTGGTAGCATCAGATATGGCAGCCACAAAAACAGCTGCAGAGTCATTGCATAATGCTGTCACTGCTGATGAGTCATTAAAAGGTCTTGCGGATGCAACCATGGAAGTAGCTCAAGCTGCTGATATTGATATACAACGCTCGGCATTTCAAACACTCACAGCAGAGTTCATCAGCTACGCTAAAGCTTCTGAGTCAGGTGTGAAACTTTATGTTCAATATTGCCCGATGGCATTTGATAATACAGGTGGAAATTGGGTAAGTAAATCATCAGAAATACGCAATCCATACTTTGGCGATAAGATGCTTAAATGTGGAAGAGTAGATGAGGAAATCTAATCAGATGAAATTTGTCTTTTCATTTTTATTAATCATAATTTCATTCTCTTGTCAGAATAAGCCCAGCTTTAGGGAGGGGCTTTCTATTACGACTTTAAATGGAGATAAGGTTGAGCTAAGTGAATATTCTGATAAGGTGATATTTCTTAATTTGTGGGCCACTTGGTGTGCTCATTGTATTAAAGAAATGCCTTCCATAGAAGCAGTGTCAAAGAAATTTGGGGATGAAGTAGAATTTATTTTGGCTTCTAATGAGGATATGGAAAAAATCATTCAATTTAAAACCAAAAAGCCTTTTGACTTGAATTATGTTTTTATGAATTCTAGTCCTGAGTCAATGGGTGTGTACGCACTTCCTGCGACATTCATTATCAATAAAAAGGGCGAAATTGCTTTTGAGGAGAAAGGGAGTAGAGATTGGGATAGCGAAGAGAGTATAAACCTTATTAATAAAATTATCAATGAATAGATTTTCAAAATCAATTTATGTGCTGGGCTTTGTTATTTTATGTGCCTGTAATTCAAAAGATAACAAAGTAGCAGAAAGTAGTGACACTAGCTTAAAGCTGACAGTTTTAGGAGAAATGAATGGCTCATTGCCACATTTATATACCGACTTGGACAATCAGGTTTACCTTTCTTGGATTGAAAAATCTGGTGATTCAGCAATATTTCAGTTTTCAAAACTTGAAGGCGATAAGTGGTCATCAGCCAAACAGATTGCTTCTGGCAAAAACTGGTTTGTTAATTGGGCTGACTATCCAATGATAGCAACACTTCATGGTCAGAATTTTTTCTCTCACCATTTGGCCAAAAGTAGCGAAGGCACTTACAGTTATGATGTGACAGTAAAGATGTCAAACGAGGCAGGTGATAATTGGAAGCCGAAATTTGTGCTTCATGATGATGGTAAGGCAGCTGAACATGGTTTTGTATCGGTAACTCCTTATGAAGGCAACTTTTTAGTGGTTTGGTTGGATGGTAGAAATACTGTGGCACCCGAAGGTCAGGGTGATATGGAAGGC
>CAYGNU010000540.1:0-3454 GCA_964351175.1 uncultured Roseivirgaceae bacterium
CATCATAGCTACTGCTAATGTTGTTCGTTTCATTGTTGTTTTTATTTTGTTTGACCTGTTTATAAAACGGGGTTCGGGATGCCCTGGGTTGTGTTTTTAACTTTTTATTAGGCGAGTGGTTGCTAATGATGGCAAACGGGATTTATTAACATTTTGAGTAATCAAAATGGGGGGTGTTTAATAAACTTTTAACCTAATATTTTATTTAGTTGATTAATTAGCTCTTAGGATTTTGGAAATGAGGGGTCAATTTTATTCACCTTTAAAGAGATATTTATCCATTAGGGTTAAGGTGTAATCATTAAAACCTTTTATAAACTATTGAGGGTATACTTTTTTGTGATAACCAAATCAATAGTATTTGTTTTTAGAATTTAAAAGCGCTGATTAAATGTACTTTTCATAATCCCCAAAGTTCATGGATTGCTGTTCGCAGATAATTTTTAGCCAGCTGGCTACGTAATCTAATAATGCAGATTGCCCTTTATCTCTGATGTATTCAGTCATATACTTTACGTGCATGATGATCCACATCTCCTCTGCCATTTTAAAAGTTATGTCATATTTGGCAGAGCCTTCTAGGTTAATGTTTAGGCATAAGCCAACCCGTGCTAGTTCTTTATAAACTTCTTGATAAGTTGCTGCCTCTACCTGTTTAGAACTGTAGTTCATGATATTCATGAAGGTTTTGAAATTACTATATTTCAAATTTTCGCCTTCTCTTTTCAGAAAGTCTTCAATTTTGTCACATGCATTGCTGCATTCAACTCTTTCATCTTCAGTTGCTAAAATTATTGGGTATTCCATAGTTCAAATTGGCTTTGAAAGCTTAAATCTAAATTAAACAAATTATTTATTACTGTAGTATTCAGTTTTATACTGTTAAGCCGATTAATCAACTCATTATTTTCTTCATAAATGATTGTGAGAAAGGCTTCAACTTTATAATACAAAGCTCACTTAAATTGAAAATTTACCATTTATAGAAGGTTCACTATTGCTGGGCATTTTAACAAAGTACTTTTTACCACATTCAATCGCAATTTCAACTATTTCCTACTACATTGTAAATCAGAATCAATTAGCCTGAAAATGAAAAATTCTTTACTATCCCTTGCCATTTTATTGACCATTGTAGGTTGTGGAAAACCTGATTATGATACCATTTTAAAGAATGGGGTAATATATGATGGTTCTGGTAATAAACCATATACAGCTGATCTTGCTATAAATGCTGATACTGTCGCTGCTATTGGTGACTTGAGTGAATTTACAGCGGTTGAAACAATTGATCTTAATGGTTTAGCCGTTGCACCAGGATTTATCAATATGCTTAGTTGGGCTAATGTGTCTTTGCTTGAAGATGGCAGATCTCAAGGGGACATTCGTCAGGGTGTTACCTTAGAGGTATTAGGAGAGGGTAGCTCAATGGGTCCTTTAAATGATAGTATGAAATTGGATATGAGTACTGATCAAGGAGATATTAAATATGAGGTTAAATGGACTACACTTGGAGAATATTTGCAATACCTTGAAGAAAAAGGAATATCAACAAATGTAGCTTCTTTTGTTGGTAACGGAACGCTTAGAAGGTATACTGTTGGTAATGAAAATAGAAAAGCTACCACTGAAGAGTTAGAAGAAATGAAGAAGCTTTTGAGGCGAGAGATGGAAGAAGGAGCAGTTGGTGTTTCATCCTCTTTGCTGTATGCTCCGAGTGGTTATGCAGATACACAAGAGTTGATTGAGTTGGCGAAAGTAGCTTCAGAATATAACGGAATGTACATTTCACACATACGTAGTGAAGGTTCAGAACTTTTGGAGGCAATTACAGAGTTAATTACAATTTCAAGAGAAGCTGACATTTCAGCTGAAGTGTACCATTTGAAAGCGTCAGGTCAAGAGTACTGGAATAAGCTTGATACAGCTATTATGCTTATTGAAGACGCACGGAAGGAAGGCTTGGCAGTAACAGCTGACATTTATACTTATCCTGCTTCTTCAACCGGGTTACATGTGCAGTTACCAGATTGGGTGCGTGAGGAAGGTGTTGAAGCTACAATAAAAAGACTTGCTGACCCATCTCTCAGGGAGCGTATTCTATCGGAGATTGAATTTACCAACCCACCTCAATCTATCATGCTAGTAGGATTTAAAAATGAAGCATTACGAAAATATACTGGTATGAGGTTAAATGATGTTGCTGAAGAGTTAGGAAAGTCACCAGCTGAGGCCATGATTGATCTGATAGTAGAAGATGATAGCAGAATTCAGGTAGTATATTTCTCAATGTCTGAAGAAAATATAGCAAAAAAAGTGGCCTTACCTTGGGTGAGTTTTTGCTCTGATGCTGGCTCATATACCAATGAAGGTGTATTTATTAAGTCCAGTACTCACCCTAGGGCTTATGGCTCTTTCATAAGGGTACTTGGTAAGTATGCTCGAGATGAGAAAGTAATCACATTAGAAGAAGGAATAAGAAAACTTTCCTCTTTACCTGCACAAAACCTTAAATTGGAAAAAAGAGGCATGCTAAAAACTGGGTACTATGCAGATGTTGTAGTATTTGATCCTGAAAAGGTAAATGACAAAGCTACATTTGAAAAGCCACATCAATATGCTGAGGGCATCGTTCATGTTTGGGTAAATGGCACAACAGTACTTAAAGATGGAGATCACACAGGAGCTAATGCTGGTCGTTTTATCAAGGGACCAGGGTACCAAGGGAAATATGAATGAGTCGGCCTGATATTTTAAGGTATATTATACAACTTAGATAGAGAATAATTAGAGATGATTCAATTTATCATTTTCATCCTTCTAATAATTACTGCCATCTATCTTCTAAGAATAAAAAAAGGTAAGAAGGAAAATTCTAAACTTGAGCCAACGCCTGATAAGTGGGAAGTCATACTGAATCAAAAAGTACATTTTTATAAACTTCTAACTGAAGAAAAGAAACTGCAATTTCAGGCGGATGTACAGAGGTTTTTAAATCATGTTAAGGTAACGGGTATACAAACTGATGTTACAATAGAAGATAGGCTATTGGTGGCCAGTAGTGCAGTTATTCCCCTTTTTGGATTTCCAGCTTGGAGTTATAATAACTTGGATGAAGTGCTACTTTACCCATCAGCATTTGACAGAGATTACAACTTTAAAGACAATAACGAATTTATTACAGGCATGGTAGGTAGCGGGGTAATGGAAGGTAAAGTTCTTTTTTCTAAGCCATCTCTTCATTTAGGATTCGATATTGCAAATGATAAGAAAAATGTAGGTATACATGAATTCGCACATCTTTTTGATAAAGAGGATGGAGTTGTAGATGGTACGCCTCCCAATTTGGAGGATAAGTCATTTTCAATCCCTTGGATTGATCTTGCACGAAAAGAAATGAATAAAATATTGTCGAATGACTCTGATATCAATCCTTATGGAGCAACTAATATGC
>CAYGNU010000541.1:0-3452 GCA_964351175.1 uncultured Roseivirgaceae bacterium
AAAATCCATTTCTTGGCTTATGCCTATCTTTTTGTAACCGTATTTGTCTGAAATAGTGTTAGAAACTGATACAGCCAATTCAAGAGTATCTGCAATAGTGCCGTCAAAATCGACAATTATAGTAGAAATATTTTTTAATGAGGCGCTCAAAAGCTACTTCTTTCCTTTATTTTTGGATACACCTCGACAAGGGCTCTTTGGAGGTGATTCTCATCATCAATTTCACACCAGACTAGGTCTTCCACTTTTTTTATGAGGATATTGACCTCCTTGGAGATACCTACAAAATCATCTTCATAGTGAATTTCTTTATTACCAAGATCATATTGTGATTTAGCGTATTCACACATTGATTTAAAAGTGGCAATAGATATTTTACTTATTCCAACAAGCTCGCAACTTATGTGATTGAGCTCGGCAACCTTTTTAGACATGTTTACTAAATGCCAGTTATTGTTAGCTTCTATGTAAACCTCATCATTTGAATTTGTTTTCCCACTGGCCAAAATAATGTCATTATTGCTATCAGTTAGAAGTGATGTCAAAGCCAAAGGCTCATATAAAAGATCGCCTTCTAAAAGTAGGAAATCGGTATCCAATAAATGTCTTAAGTTGTAGAGTGTATACATACTGCCAGTAGTTGCATAATCAGCATTTCTACAAGTTTTTATCTCCGGATAGGTATTTTTTAAATCATCGAAAAAATGATTTAAGTAGCCTGTTCCTATTATAATCTTAGTTATTCCGGCTTTTAGTAATTGTTTGATAGAGCGGTGTATTAACGCGTAACCATCAACTTCTAAAAAGGCTTTTGGCATTTCCTTGGTTCTTTCTTTTAACCTGCTCCCCAAGCCAGCAGCAAGTATTACAGCGGTCTCTACCTTCTGACTCATTTAGCCTTGAATAAATTTCATTAACCTTTCTTTAACCTCAAATGGTTTAATTGTTGGGCGACCTAAATTTTCAGGTGAACCTTGAGATGTTTTTAAGTGGATAAATGTTGCTTTAGGGTCAGCTTTCCATTCCATTATTTCATCTGAAAGCTCCTCAATATTGGCTACTGATATTGCAGCTGGATAACCCATAGCATGAGCAGTTAGCGCAAAGTCAATATTATGGGATATAGTAGCTTGTCCCCCCGTAGAATCATGTACATTATTATCTAACAATATGTGCAATAGGTTTTTAGGTTGGTAATAGCCATTAGTTGCAAAGTTTCCCATTCGCATCAAAGCGGCTCCATCTCCATCTATAGCAATCACTTTCTTATCTGGTCGTGCCAATGCTAGCCCTAGTGCCATTGAACTTATACACCCCATTGATCCTACCATGTATAAGTTGTTGGATTTATCTTCTACCTCAAAAAGCTCACGACCAGTTTTGCCTGTGGTGGCCAGCATGATCGTATTTTTATCCGCAAGTTTAGAAATGGTAGTCAAAGACGCTGTTCTGGTTGGCAAGGCTAATGATGCAGTACTGTGCTTAAGCTCTTTTGAAAATGTAGTGTTTAAGTTTTGAGGCTTAAGTACTACTTGGTCAAACGTGCCCTTTTTTACTACAAAAAAGAATGTTCTGTTATTTTCAATTGCCTCATTCGCTCGTTGCAATTGAGCTTTAGCCTCTTCAATATCCTGAGCCAAATATTCCCAGTCTACATCCATCAATGAAAGCATTTCTCCAGTAATTTGACCCATAAGCTCATGTTGAGGCTCATCACTAAGGCCTGGTTCTCCTCGTAAACTCACAAATCCTAGAACTGGTAGCTGGAAGGAGTAATTCAATGAGGTGATGGGTGATGTAGCATTGGTTAGTCCTGAATTCTGCATCAAGACCACTGATTTTTTTCCTCCAAGATGTGCTCCAGCAGCAGTGGCTACGGCATCACCCTCATTGGCCGCCATCACGTAATCACAATCATTAATAGCATAATTGATTAAGTATTTTAAGAATGAGCAGGGAACCCCACTATAAAAGTCAAATCCTAATCCTTTAAGGGCAGTTCCAAATTCTTGAGTATTAAGCATTTGTTTTGATTTAAATTCTTAGTTTACCTGCTTCTTGTAAGTCAACAAGTGTATCAACATCTAACCATGCCCCACTAATGTATTTTACAGCAATAGTGTTCTCTTTAGCAATTTCATTAAAGAGGTCTGTACATGTCATTTTTTTAAAGTCTTCAGACTCACTTAGTGTAGATAATGCTG
Source organism: uncultured Roseivirgaceae bacterium (assembly GCA_964351175.1). Classification (GTDB taxonomy): domain Bacteria; phylum Bacteroidota; class Bacteroidia; order Cytophagales; family Cyclobacteriaceae; genus Fulvivirga. The sequence continues at coordinate 2,205 of CAYGNU010000541.1, forward strand.
CTTTTACAATTTCGGCACCTTTACTATTTACTTTCCAAAGACCGATAAATTCACCACAAACCTTCTTATCAAGGTCAGTCCCCATTTTTTTGAATTTTGCTGTGCCTATGAAATTCTTCTTGTTATATTTTTTACTTGCTTTAACAAGGTCCTTCGTGCCATCAGACTTTTTACTGTCTGCATCCACAATCATTGTGATGTCATTGTTGTCGATCAGAAGCTCATTTAGTACATATTTTTTGAAAATGATATCACCATAACTGATGATTGTATTTTCTTTGATTTCATCTTTGGCCAGGTTTAGAGAGTATAATTCTTTAGTCTCAGCATAAATATCATTGTCAATAGTATTAATGTTATTCATTTTGACTTTATCCTTACCAAAGCCTCTAACAACAGTGATATCTTTTATTCCGACTTGGTTGTACTCGTCAATTTGAGTTGATAACAATGACTTTCCGTTGACTTCAACTAGCGTTTTTGGCGAATCTTTGGTCAACTCACCAAGGTTACCCTGACTCGCTGCTAATATTATATTGTTAACTTTTTTGCCAGTAGTTGGTAAGTATTTTTTCTCAGCATCTTTTAATTCATCTGCACCTTGAATTCTAAAGACTTCGGCTACAGATACTACTTTACCTTCAACATTTATTAACGACTCATCCTCGTAAATTCTCTTTGTTATGTCTTGCATTACTTTAATAGCAGCGCGCATATTATGGTTAGCCCATATAGCTAAACTTACACCCAAATCTCTAAAGTGATCTGTCGGGGTAGAGTAGTATTTGGTAGGCACAATGACGACAGGGCATCGATCGCCCCATTCTTTCATAAATGCATCAATATCAGATGAATCTGCCTTTTTGCTATGACACAATATAGCATCAGCGCCAGCATTGTGGTAGGCATCTGCCCTTCTTAAGGCTTCATCAAGTCCCCAACCAGCTATGAAAGCCTCAAGTCTGGCCACTACAGAAAAGTCAGAATCTAATTGTGTGTCTTTTGCCGCTTTGATTTTACCACAGAACTCAGCTATATCAGCCAGCGGCTGGCTTTCACCGCCAATGAATGAATTGGTTTTTGGAAATAATTTATCTTCTATGCACACTGCTGCAACATTGCGTTGTTCCAATTTCTGCACCAATCTTCTCATATTGTTAAAGTTGCCATAACCGGTATCACCATCGAGCAAAATAGGAATGCTTGTTGCATCGGTCATAAACTCTAAAACATCTAAAACCTGAGTCC
>CAYGNU010000542.1:0-3451 GCA_964351175.1 uncultured Roseivirgaceae bacterium
AATTCCGAAAATGAGTATTCCAGCAATAAAACCAATATACATTGCATGGAAAAGTTTAGATTTTTTTAGTTTCTTTTTTTCGATTAACAGTTCTTCGTCAGTCAACTTGTAAAGGTCTTTTTTTTCCATATCAGTTTATTTTGTGAAATTATACTTTGCATTAAAGCCACAAACTACGCCCATGTAAAACGCTTTTGTTTTCTTTCCCTATAGCTATCGGTGTTACAGGAGATAAAAATAGCACGTATTTGGGTTTTGTCCTAGTCTCGCAGCAAACAGCCTGAAACACTGCCTGCCCGTCCGCAAGTTAAGAAATGAAAGTAGATGTGAAATGCTACCCATAACGTGCGGCAAAGCCGCACTAAAGTAATTAGGACTTCTCAGAGTGAAGTCCAAATACGCTCTTACAAAATGTTAGCAATATTAACATATTGCGTGAGATTTTAGCATCTGGAACATTATTGTTTCGGAAAATAAGAGATTCATTTTGACGGTGTTCAAATCAAGCAGAATGTGAATCACTGTTCTATTCTTAATTCTATTGCGATCATAATTTTCATTAGTTATAATTCGAATATCTTGTTGAAGTCGTTTTACCATTTCACCGTGATATTCAGATTGATTCGACCACTTTTTTGATTCGGATATTAATAAATTGAGACTTTCAAAAAAGCCTATATCAATGAGTATTTCTCCGCCTACTTTAGTTTCGCAGGCAGCCATTCTGTTTCCATCAATATCAATACCTCCGGTTTTTATATCAATTTCTTGTGCTGTTAAATTTATTAGGTTAATAATCTTAAAAATGGAGTAAATTAAAGAGTCCTTACATTCTCCATCTAAATGATTTGATTTTACAAATTCTTCATAATCAGTAAGGCCATTAATATTCTGATAATCAATAGAATGACCTAGAGTGTAAAACGTAGAATCAGAGCAGCTATATAAATTATCAGGAGTCTTTTTATCACAAGAAAATAGTAGAAATAATGGTAGAACGAACAAATAATTTCTCATAATCCCTAATGTGTGCCAACGCACCACGGTAAGGCGCGTTTGTTTACTTTCCCGATAGCTATCGGGATTCCAAGGCATAAAACTAGCACGTTATTAGGTTTTAACCAAGCGTGCCCGACTACTGGCGGGTTCTAGTGAAAGTAGCTTTATACACTGCGTTCGTCCAAATAATTCCCCGTGACCGATGAAAGTAGATGTGAAATACTACCCATAACGTGCGGCCGAGCCGCACCTAAGCATTTAGGACTTCGTAGGGTGAAGTCCAAATGCGCTCTTAAGATATCCGATATGAATTGGTTGTCATTTATATATTATCTAACCGCACATCTAATCGGGTATCCACAAAATTCTTTTCTGTGGCTGAGAATGCCTCGGCTTCCTTTTTCAATTCGCTATGAATAAATGCCTTGTCTTTTATAATGGCAGTTTCGTATTTGTATTCGCAGGTTTCTAAAAGGTAATCATACGGCCCCTTTTTAGAAATGAGCTTTACGAATATGGGGGAGGTCTCTACCACAATAAAAAGTAAGATGATAAAAAGGTTGGCCATCCAGATGGCTTCGCTATCAATGGTTAGCCTGCTCAGTGCTTCTAGTCGGGCAGCTGGCCCCCCAATCGTTGTCTTTTGAAGAGTAGCTAACTCAGCAGCACTCAATGAGTCAAGATTATTCAGTTGGCCTTGCTTAGTTTCTATTAATGTTTGGTTAGTAATGGTAAGTGCTTGCAGTTCTTCCTCTAATTTATCAGCATCCGCTTTTTTGATGTTGTAAATAGGGCCGGGGTTTCTTTTTCCTGTACCTCCAGTGCCATCCGCTTCTTGCTGTGCTATTCTTGCCAACTCGTCTCGCTTAGTAGCTTTCTTCTCCATCTCCATTTTTAACCCTTCAATTTCGCTTTTTAATGTTGCTGTTTGTCCAACGTATTTGTCTTTAACAAGCTGCTCTTGCTCACTAAACATTTCTTCGGTCATTAAGGCCAGTTCCGCATTAATCTCTTTTTCAAAAATCTTAAGTTCTAGTGGCTTGGCTATGACTATTGATATTAATACGGCCAATAAAATTCTGGGAGTAGCCAGGGCAAATTCTGACCAGAACTTACCTGACTTTCGCATACTAGAGACGATGAAACGGTCCAGATTGAAAATCATTAGTCCCCAGACCAGTCCTAATATTGAGGCGATAACGTAACTATCAAAAACAGTAAAAAAGGCATAAGCTGCTGAGAGGGCAGCAAAGAGGCCTGTGAAGAAAACAGTAGCGCCTATGCCTACATATTTACTTGATTCAGAGTCACATTGTTGTAATAATTTGGCATCTGCCCCTGAGCAGTACCAAAAGAAGGTTTTGAGTTTTTCCATGGAATATTGAACGACCGGTACAATGTATTATTTTCTTGGAGGACAAGATTAGTGCCATATGCTTGTAAGCGGATTGAAGCACTTTTTACTACAAAATTAGTACGATTGTGAACAGGTTGAGTGTTCGGTTTTATAACTATGTCAATGCTATACCACCACTATGCAAGTCATCCCGAAAGGGATCTTAGCCCAGAAAGAAAGACTTTATTATCCAATGTCTGTGGTGCACAGACATTTAGTTATTTGTTGCTTCCATTCTGTGTGCCACAGACCGAGTAAGAGATCGTATTTAAGTTAAATCTACCACTCAGTATGGAAGATGCCCTCCATATCCGTTCTTTCATAAGTATGCGATCCAAAATGATCGCGCTGTGCCTGTATAAGATTGAGCGGTAACCTTCCAGAGGTAAACGCATCAAAATAAGTCAAGCTGTTCGATAATCCAGGTAGTGGAATTCCGTTAGTGGCACCATAAGCTACTACTGTTCTTGCCGCAGATGTAGTTTCTTTTAATTTACTTACAAAATCAGGAGCCATCACAATATTTTTGAGTGCAGGTTGTGTACTAAAGGTTTTAGAAATATCATCCAATAACGCAGCTCTTATAATACAGCCAGCACGCCAGATCTTCGCCACTTCTGCCATATCAAGCTCATAGCCATATTCTTCAGAAGCCTCCACCAGCTGGTTTAATCCTTGAGCGTAAGTGATGATAAATGCAAAGTAAAGTGCTTGCTCTGCTTTGGCAATGAAATCGGCTTTGTCTACTGTTGTAGCTTCTGGTTTTCCATACATGGCCTCTGCTTCTACACGTAAATCTTTAAATGCCGAGATCTCACGCATGCTTACGGCTATGTCAATCGAAGGGATAGGAATACCTAAATCCATAGCATTTTGAGAGGTCCATTTTCCAGTGCCTTTTTGTTTGGCCTTGTCTAGTATTTTATCCACCAAATGGCCTTCTCCCTTATCATCTTTTTGATTAAAGATTTCTGCTGTTATTTCTATCAAAAATGACTGCAATCTGCCTTTGTTCCATGCGTCAAAAGTAGCAGCTAGTTCCTCATTACTTAATCC
>CAYGNU010000543.1:0-3437 GCA_964351175.1 uncultured Roseivirgaceae bacterium
AAGGTGCTGGTTTCTCCTGAACCCTACTTGTCTTCTGCTAGCTGTCTAGATTCTTTAGGAAATGGAATTTCACCAAAGGAAGAGTTGAAATATAACATCTTTAAAATGAATTATGAGGAAGTGGTGAAATGTGACTGTGGGTCTACAGGAAATGCTAGGTTTAAAGATCAAATTAAAATGAGTGCCAATAAGCCTTTATTAGCGGATGTGATTAAGGCTGTTGAAACGCATATTAAAGGGGAGACATTATTTGAAGTAAATTATAACATTGAACTGAAAACTGAGAAAAACGGAGATGGAGTTTTTCATCCAAATCCACAGGAATTTTCAAAGTTGGTTTTTGAGCTGATTGATCAATATTTACCTTGGAACAGAGTCATTATTCAATCTTTTGATTTCAGAATATTGAAATATTGGCATGAGCATTATTCCAATGTCAAATTGGCCGCATTAGTTGAAAATACTAAATCTATTAAATCAAATATTCAGGACTTGGGATTTATACCAGACATATATAGTCCAGATTATGAGCTATTAACCGAAAGTAAGATAGGTGAACTACATAAAATGGGCATACAAGTAATACCATGGACCGTAAATGAAAAAGCAGTAATGCAACAATTGGAAAAGTGGAAAGTTGATGGCCTAATAACCGATTACCCCAATAGAGCTGCTGAATTAGGCTACATCAATCCGAGAATATCAAAAGAGTATTGAGTTTTCATAGTCGTTGAGTAATCCTATCTTAGCGCCTTTAATTTTAATAATATGAAGAAATATGATGTTTATGGCATTGGTAATGCCCTAGTAGATATAGTTACTGAGGTTTCAGATGATTTTCTAGAAAAGTATCAAGTGGAGAAAGGGTTGATGACTTTGGTTGATGAACAGAGACAATCTGAACTTGTAGATGCCATTCATTTACCTGGCAGCAATATGCAGTGCGGAGGTTCTGCAGCCAATTCAATAATTGCAGTTAGTCAGTTTGGCGGGCGCAGTTATTATTCTTGCCGTGTATCCAAAGATGAAATGGGGGCTTTTTATCTTAAGGATCTTAAGGGTAATGGAGTGGACACTAATTTAACACCTGAAACAGCTCCTGAAGGCATTACAGGCAAATGTCTTGTAATGACCACTCCTGACGCCAATAGAACAATGAATACTTTTCTTGGAATTACTTCAACTTTTTCAGCATCTGAGATAAATGAAACTGCTTTGAAGGATAGTAAGTATTTGTATATGGAAGGCTACTTGGTGCCCGGAGAAGAGGGACAAAAGGCCATGAAGTTGGCAAAAAAAATAGCTGAGGAAAATGGTGTTAAAGTAGCTATGACATTTTCTGATCCTAGCATGGTAAAATATTTCAAACCTCAAATGGAAGAAATAGTAGGAGCAAGTGTTGATCTACTCTTCTGTAACGAGGAGGAGGCTATGCTCTTTACAGATACAGATACCATTGAATCAGCTCGTGAAGAATTGAAAAAGGTTGCTAAGAAATTTGTGATCACATTGGGCGCTAACGGGGCAATGATATTTGATGGTGATACTTTTGTGGATATAGAACCTTACAAAGTAGAAGCAATTGATACAAATGGCGCAGGAGACATGTTCGCTGGAGCATTTTTGTACGCCATCACTAATGGCCATTCTTATGCGGATGCTGGTAAGCTGGCAAGTCTTGCATCATCTAAAATTGTTTCCAAGTTTGGACCTAGACTTGAGCTACAGCAAACTAAAGAAGTTAAAAAACAACTTCTACCATCAATTTAATCAAAAGATACATTCAACCATTTTTCAAAAGAGTCCTTCTGCATTGCTGAAGGACTCTTTTTTTGTATTATCTCATATTTTTTTAGAAATGATTTGCCTTCTGTAGAAATTGAAAATGAATTAAATCTGAAATTTCTCTCAATTTCAAACTTAAGGTTAGTTGAATCAAGTTCTTTAAGAAGCACTTCTGATACTTTGTCTCCATTGATTGAAATTATCTTATCCCGAACAGAGAAGTATTTTTCACCTAAAGATTGTGGAGCTATTTGAATCACTTTACACTCCTCTCCGTCAAATACTACTTTTAACCCTAATTCACGTTCAAGTAAAAGCGGTGAATCGTTAATTAGTAGTTCACAACCAACAGTTTCAAGAAGAGTTGATACTAAGTCTTCTTTAGGTTTAGTGCCGTCTATATAATCATTGAAATATCCTTCAAGATTTCGATGAGCCACTTCTTCACAAATGGTTTTAATATCTGAATGAGTATATCCCTTTTGTTTTTTCCCGAATCGATTATACAATTGTGTCATTACATCATCCAATGAATTTGAGTTGGTTGTACTCTTTCTGATTAGAAGGTCTAAAGTTAAGGCTATCATGGCACCCTCTATATAAATAGAACTTTTCTTATGAGGGGCACTAGGCTGGTAGCCATCAACCCATAAATCAATAGAAGAGTCGACAACAGAATTATTGAGCCTGCCATAATTTAGAAAGTGGCGAGTGAATAACTTATTCAATTCATTTAAATACCATGTTTTGTCAAAGACCTTTGACCTTACTAAAAACAAATCACCATAATATGTGGTAAAACCTTCGGCTACATACCCGGTTAGGAATATAGGTTGATGACTAAAATTATAAGGCATTAATTCTTCTGGTCTTATATTGCAAATATTCCAAGCATGGAATAATTCGTGAGAGCTAACACCCATCAGTTCATTATAATATTCTGGTTTTTCTAAGTCTTTAGCTGGTCCTATACATATAACAGTTGAGTTGGCGTGCTCTACACCATGATAAAATTTATTTGGGGTTAATTGCAATAAGAAGTGATAGTCTTCTGCTGGTAGATTATTCATTTGAGTCACTTGATATTCGCTGAATAATTTAAACTCTCTTCTTAATTTTTCTCTATTTAAACTATGTTCTCCTTGTATCCATATATGAAATGGTGTGCCATTGACTTGATATTCTAAATGCTCTAATGTTTTACTCGCAATCAATGGACTGTCTGCCAGTTGATGATAATTAATAGCTGAAAGGCCATTGGAAGTTTGCTTTAGCCCACAGCCAACAATATAGTCTTTGGGAAAATTAGCGAATACGAGATGTTCTTCTTCCATCCTTTCATCGCAGTATAACATGCAATTCACAAAATTGATGTAGATCTGATTTTCTGTAAACCAAGAGTTTCCAGCATCCATTTGGTGAGCATAATATTTATACTCTACTCTAATTTTTGGGTTTCTACTGTTCTCAATTCTCCAGTGACTATGACTTATCTTTTTATATCTTAAAATATCTCCATCTTCATTGAAAGACTTTATTTGCTGAATATTTTTGGCATAATTGGATGCCTCATACCTTCCTGGACGCCATATAGGTAATTTTAAGTCAATATATGGCCCTTGGATATTATCTATTTCCAAAGTAATTTGAAT
>CAYGNU010000544.1:0-3433 GCA_964351175.1 uncultured Roseivirgaceae bacterium
GGTAATATCGCAATCTTTTTATTCATGTTGTTTTTATATCATTTATAGAATTAGAATATTCAGCCCCAATATTCAACCTAAACCAAAAAATCAAATACTTTCCGGGGCTGATATTCATTTCATTTAGTCTCAAACTGTTCAATTTCTTCCTTTTTGCTAATCAGAAAATCTATGTCATCATAGCCCTGAGTCATGCAATATTTTTTATAGGCATTGATCTCAAATGTCTCTTCTAAATCAGTTACTTCTATGCTAATTTTTTCATTCTCTAAACTGACAATAACCTTTACCTTAGGGTTGATTTCTATCACTTCAAATAATGATTTTAAAAAACTATCGCTTACCTGAACGGGCAAGAGGCCATTATTCAATGCATTGTTTTTGAAAATGTCAGCAAAAAAGCTCGATACAACTACCTTGATGCCGAAATCATAAATGGCCCATGCTGCATGCTCTCTACTTGAACCACATCCAAAGTTTCTTCCTGCTACCAAAATCTCTCCTGATAGGTCTTTATTCAAGATGAAATCAGCATTTGGAGTCCCGTCTTCATTATATCTCCAGTCCCTAAATAAGTTATCGCCAAAACCATCTCTAGTAGTGGCTTTTAAGAATCTAGCAGGGATAATCTGATCTGTATCCACATCTTGAAGTGGTAAAGGAATACATGTTGATTTTAATGTTGTGAACTTATCCATATCTTAATTCAATAACTCTCTTACATCAGTAATATGACCGGTTAGAGCTGCCGCAGCTGCCGTCAAAGGACTTGCCAGCATTGTTCGTGCGCCAGGGCCTTGTCTTCCTTCAAAATTTCTATTGGAAGTAGAAATACAATATTTACCTTTTGGCACTTTATCTTCATTCATACCTAAGCATGCTGAGCATCCAGGCTGACGTAATTCAAAACCAGCTGCCAATAATATTTTATCTATTCCTTCTTCAATAGCCTGCATTTCAACCTGCTTACTGCCAGGTACAATCATAGCATTTACATGATCGGCTTTCTGTTTGCCTTTTACAAGGTCAGCCACAAGTCTTAAATCTTCGATTCTGGAATTGGTACAACTACCTATAAATACATAATCTATCTTCTTACCGAGCAATTGGCTGCCTCCTTCAAGTGCCATATACTCTAAAGATTTTTTAATACTGATATCACCATTTAGCGCTGGTATATTTTCCGTAATACCAATGCCCATTCCTGGGTTGGTACCGTAAGTAATCATTGGTTCTATATCTTCAGCCTTCAAATAATGCTCAACATCGAATGTAGCATCAGCATCAGTTTTTAATTCCTTCCACTGCGCTAGTTTGGCTTCCCATTCGGCTCCTTTAGGTGCAAACTCCTTATCCTTTATATAATCAAATGTGGTATCATCAGGCGCAATCATTCCTCCTCTTGCTCCCATTTCAATGCTCATATTGCAGATAGTCATTCGTGCTTCCATAGATAAGCTTTCGATAGCCGTACCACAGAATTCAACAAAATGGCCAGTGCCGCCACTGGTAGAAATCTTAGAGATCACGTAAAGAATAATGTCTTTGGAGAGTACACCTTTCTTCAGCACCCCATCAACTTGGATCTTCATGGTCTTAGGCTTCTTTTGAAGGACGCACTGCGTAGCCATTACTTGCTCCACTTCACTTGTGCCAATACCAAAAGCAATATTTCCAAATGCTCCATGGGTAGAAGTGTGGCTGTCTCCACAAACTATGGTCATACCCGGTTGAGTAATGCCTAACTCGGGGCCTATGACATGTACAATGCCTTGATATGGGTGGCCCAATCCATAAAGCTCCACGCCAAATTCATCACAGTTCTTTATTAATGTATCTACCTGATGTTTTGATAGCGCATCTTTAATAGGCAAATGTTGATCTTGTGTTGGCACATTATGATCGGCAGTGGCAATAGTTTGTTTTGGTCGAAATACGCCAATACCTCTTTTCTTAAGCCCTGCAAATGCCTGTGGACTGGTAACTTCATGAATAAAGTGCCTATCAATATAGACAACTTGTGGGCCATTCTCAATTTCGTGAATGACATGATTGTCCCAAATCTTATCGAATAATGTTTTTGGCTGCATGGTTCGATTAAAGATTTATATGTGCGTAAACTCCCACTAATTCTTTCAAGTCAGGGTCATTAATGACATTGATTTCGTCTGCCATTTTCAAAAATCTTTCATAGGTTTCTTCCAACTCATCCTTGCTAAGCACAACGCCAATTTGACCTAAACGGAAGTTTAAAGCAGCACGACCACTTCTTGCAGTTAGAATAATGCTTGATTTATTTACACCTACTTCGGCAGGGTCTATAATTTCGTAATTGTCTCTGTTTTTTATAACACCATCTTGATGGATGCCTGATGAGTGTGCGAATGCATTGCTTCCAACTATAGCTTTATTTGCTTGCACAGGCATATTCATTGTTTCGGATACCAATCGACTAATTGGATAAAGTTGTTTTGTATTGATGTTGGTGTCAAAATTTAATCCATTATGTTTTCTAAGAATCATGACTACTTCCTCTAAAGAAGTATTTCCAGCTCTCTCACCAACACCATTAACAGTGCACTCTATTTGGCGAGCACCATTCTGTATTCCTGCAATGCTATTAGCTGTTGAAAGACCCAAGTCATTATGACAATGGGTTGAAATTGTAACACGGTCAATTCCATTTACATTTTCAATTAAATATTTGATCTTCTGACCATATTCCTCTGGAAGGCAATAACCTGTAGTGTCAGGAATGTTGACTACAGTTGCACCAGCATTAACAGCTTCCTGAATTACTTTGGCTAAAAACTCATTATCCGTTCTCCCGGCATCTTCAGCATAGAATTCTACATCTTCTACGAATTTTTTGGCGTAGGATACACATGCTTTGGCTCTTTCAAGCACCTGTTCGCGAGATATCTTTAATTTTGTAAATACATGTTGATCAGAAGTGCCAATGCCTGTATGTATTCTTGGCCTCTTTGCTTTTTTTAACGCTTCCGCTGCACATTCTATATCTTTCTGAACAGCACGGGATAGTCCACAAACTGTTGCATTTTTTACTGTAGCAGCAATGGCTTGTACCGATTCAAAATCTCCTGGGCTTGATATTGGAAAACCTGCTTCTATAACATCCACACCTAGTTCTTCTAGTGCTTCAGTGATTATTATTTTTTCTCTTTTATTTAGTCCACAACCTGGGACTTGCTCACCATCTCTAAGTGTGGTATCGAAAATTTGAATCTTGTCACTCATTGGCTCTTGTGAAGTATTTTTAATGACTTTAGAATCAAATGTATCTTTTATGTAAGCCTCTAGAAAGACCAAATATTTTAATTATTACGATTTCTAAATATGATTAAATATTAAAATATGTCATATTTGGATTATTATTTACTATTATTTGAAAAATAAATACGATGTCTAAGGA
>CAYGNU010000545.1:0-3433 GCA_964351175.1 uncultured Roseivirgaceae bacterium
CCTAGGATCAGTTTCCATCACATGACCGCATTTGGAGCATGTTCTCATTTCTTCAGAACCATAAAATTCTTTGAAACGAGGAATAAAGTCTTTTTCGATGTTTTTAAGTACAAAGTAGGTATCGTGTAATTTGTTATTGCAGTTATCACAGAACCACATCAAGCCATCAGTAAGATTCTCTCTTTTCAATTCTATAACCAAACCCACTGAACCTGCTGGCCTAATTGGGCTATGAGGTACTTTTGCTGGGTGTAGGTACATTTCACCTTCCTTGATGGGAACTTCGACCGCTTTACCATCTTCCTGAATCTTTACCATTATATCGCCTTCAAGCTGATAAAATAATTCTTCAGTTTCGTTATAGTGATAATCCTTTCTGGCATTTGGACCACCAACGATCATAACAATATAGTCTCCGGCATCGGCATAAAGGTTTTTGTTTCCTACTGGGGGTTTCAATAGGTCGCGGTTGTCATCTATCCATTTTTTGAGATTGAAAGGTCTTCTAATAGCCATAAAGTTGTTTGTTATTTTCTCTTTAAATTTAACGAAAATTAAAATTTATAAATAAGACATAACTACATTCTATGGATTTAGATTTGACAGGTAAGCGGGCGTTGGTTTGTGGAAGTACTGAGGGTATTGGAAAAGCAATTGCCATTGAATTAGCTCATATGGGGGCGTCAATCACCTTAATGGCAAGAAATAAAACCAAACTTGAAGGAGTAAAGGAAGCTTTGAGTGCTGAAAAAGGGCAACATCATGATATTCTTGTTGCGGATTTTGACAAGCCAGCTGACGTAGATAAGGAGATCAGTGGCTATATTAATGAAGGAGCAGCGATCCACATACTTATTAATAATTCTGGGGGTCCCGCTGCTGGTAAAGCTATAGAAGCTGAACTGGAAGAGTTTCGCATGGCTTTTAATCGTCATTTGATTTGCAATCAAATACTGGCCAAGGCGGTATCTCCTGCAATGAAATCTGCTGGTTTTGGACGAATTATTAATATTATATCCACCTCAGTTAAATCTCCATTACCAGGTTTAGGTGTTTCAAATACTATCAGAGGTGCTGTTGCTAATTGGGCTAAAACATTGTCTAGTGAATTAGCAGCATATGGTATTACAGTTAATAATGTACTGCCAGGAGCTACCCATACTGGAAGGTTGGAATCGATCATTAAGAACAAGGCAGATAAGGCAGGAATTTCAGTAGAGCAGTCCAGTGAAAACATGAAAAAGGAGATACCTGCGGGTAGATTTGCTTCTGCGGAGGAAGTTGCGGCAGCAGCGTGTTTCTTGGCTAGTCCTGTAGCAGGTTATATCAATGGCATAAACTTGCCAGTTGATGGCGGAAGATTGAGTTGTTTGTAATAATTCACCTTTTATTCACCGGGTGACTCCAAGTCAACCCTTGAATAATAACAATGTACGATGCAAAAGATAAAAAACTATATTAATGGTGAGCTGGTTGAGCCGATCAACGGTGCTTATTTAGATGATGTAAACCCTTCAACTGGAGAGGTGTATGCTCTAATTCCTGATTCTGATAAAGCTGATGCTGAAAATGCAGTTAACGCGGCAAAAGCAGCATTCAAATCTTGGTCTGAGACCTCTATTACCGATAGGGCAAAAGTCATGAACCGTATCGCTGATTTGATTGATAAGAATCACGATAAGCTTGCCATGGCGGAGTCGGTTGACAATGGCAAGCCTTTGAAACTCGCACAAAGTGTTGATATTCCTCGTGCAGCTGCCAATATGAGATTCTACGCAACAGCTATTGAGCATTTTGCCTCCGAGTCTCATCAGCCAAATACTGAATTCATTAATTACACTACACGAAGCGCGGTGGGTGTGGCAGGCTGCATTTCTCCGTGGAATTTACCATTGTACTTATTTACCTGGAAAATAGCTCCGGCATTGGCTGCAGGCAATGCCGTGGTGGCTAAGCCATCAGAAATTACTCCCATGACAGCTTTTCTTTTTTCAGAATTATGCATTGAAGCAGGACTTCCTGCAGGTGTCTTAAATATTGTCCATGGATTAGGTGCTAAAGTAGGGCAGGCTATTATTGAACATCCAGATGTTCCAATAATTTCTTTTACCGGAGGTACCGCTACTGGCAAAAGTATTGCAGCAACCGCAGCACCTATGTTCAAAAAGTTATCACTGGAGCTTGGAGGAAAAAACCCTAATGTCATTTTTGGTGATTGTGATTTTGACAAAGCTGTTAAAACCTCGGTTACTTCATCATTTGCTAATCAAGGACAGATATGCTTATGTGGTTCGAGGATAATGGTAGAGCGCCCTATTTATGAAAAATTTGTAGAGGCCTTTGTTAAACAAGTGGAAAATCTAACGATTGCTGACCCTTTAACCAATGAAGCGAAAGTTGGTGCCGTGGTTTCAGAACCACATATGAATAAAGTTTTGAGTTATATTAATCTAGCGAAAGAAGAAGGCGGTAAAATACTTACCGGAGGTAAGAGGGTTATAATTAAGGGAAGGTGTGAAAATGGTTATTTTATTGCCCCAACTGTTATAACTAATTTGTCTCAAGATTGTAGAACCAATCAGGAGGAGATCTTTGGACCAGTTGTTACCATCATGCCTTTTGACACTGAAGAGGAGGTGATAGAATTTGCCAACAGCACAGCATACGGGCTAGCTGCTACTATCTGGACGGAAAATCTTAAGAAAGCCCATCGAGTGGCTCATCAGATAAAAAGTGGCATTATATGGGTGAATTGTTGGTTAGTTCGTGACTTGAGAACACCTTTTGGCGGAATGAAGCAGTCTGGTGTTGGTCGTGAAGGTGGCTGGGAGGCATTACGATTCTTCACTGAAACAAAGAATATTTGCATTGCCTTAAAATAAAAAAAGCCTTGTTTTGGTTTACCAAAACAAGGCTTTTGATTTCGCCTTTTGAATGATTAGAACTGCTCAGTTCTTGCGAAGAAGAAACTTCCTTCGATAGCAGCATTTTCATCTGAATCAGAACCGTGAATAGCATTTGCTTCAATTGATTCAGCAAAAAGAGCTCTGATAGTACCTGGAGCAGCATCTTTAGGATTGGTTGCACCAATAAGTTTTCTGAAATCTTCAACAGCATTATCTTTTTCTAAAATCATAGGAATGATAGCACCTGAAGACATGTAAGTAGTTAGATCATTGTAGAAAGGTCTTTCAGAATGTACTTCATAAAACTGACCTGCTCTGTCCTTAGACATAAAAGTTTTTTTCATTGCAACGATTTTGAAACCAGCTTCTTCAATCATCTTGATAATTGCACCACTGTTACCTGCTGCCACAGCGTCAGGTTTAATCATTGTAAATGTTCTAATTCCCGCCATAATATTTTTGTTTTCTAAATTTTGCCGCAAAAGTAGCACAATATTTAAAAGAAGAATAGCTCCTTTCATTTATTT
>CAYGNU010000546.1:0-3432 GCA_964351175.1 uncultured Roseivirgaceae bacterium
CCGTTAGGTATACCACTAAAAAAAGTTTCAAAAGGAGTTTACTCAGAAACAATTCCTATATCCAAAGCACAGCAAAGTTTCGAGTATAAATTCCGAATACTTTCAAAGCGAAACAGGATTCACCCCGAGGAAGGCTGGGAAAGAGGAGCGAACAGAATGTATTCCTTACATTCAGAAGAAGGCAATACAGATTTTTCTTATTTCGACGGCTTAATCAGGATAGCACGTTTTAGGATTCGAGCAGAAGAACTAACAGAAGAAGGAGAGTTTAAACCAGATAAAGGAGATCAATTACAAATACAGCTAAGAATGGATGAGAAAGAGGTGCTTTCAAAATTTCTCTATCCCGTAAGAAATTATTTTTATGAAACAGCGATAGTTATTCCACCAAATGTAATTAGCATTGAATGGAAATTGGTTAAAAATTTAGAGACTTCTTTGTCTGAATATTCTCCTGTAAAAGTACCTATTGAAGGCAAGGTAGTAACAAATTGACAATTACTCTTGCTTAAGAGTAAACCAAAAAAATAAATAATTTAATTTTGTAACAAGTTTATATTTATCTACTCTAGTAATAGTGAGTTATTAGTGGGAACGAGACTTTCATTACTTCATTTGAAAATCGCTCCATTACTCAATTTAAATTCTAATTTTTAGATACCATTAAAATGAATACAAGAGCTTTTCTATTACTGTCTTTCTTATTTTTTTTATCAGTCTCTGATAAAGACTTACAAGCTCAGTCAAATCCGGATAATTGGAGAGAAGTTAATCTTAGTGATATTGTATCTTATGAATATGTTTATGGAGGTGCAGGGGAATACTATACTGAACCTTTATTGCTCAGAACTGATGAGAAAATTGTTTTTTATTTTGGAATATTTTTTTACTCAGATATACAAATAAAAATAGATGGTATACATAGTAATTGGGTATCACTTTACTCAGGAAACGGAGCTTACGGAGAACAATTATTTGATCCAAATTGGCCATCTACTGGGACTTATACTCTACGTATGAGATGGAGAGAAAATCCAGCCTATGACTGGAATGATGATACTTGGTGGACAGTAACTGTTGTTAATCAAGCGCAAAAGATTTTTAAAGATAACTATGGAAACCATCTGACTTTATGGGACAGCGATGGCGTAATCACTGATCCAATTATTGTTGTAGAAGGTTTTGATCCAATTAATACTAATAATGAGAATATCTACTTTTATGGAGGTATAGAATTTTTTGCTCCAGCTATTGCTGATGGAAGAGACGTATTGGTTCTTCAGTTTAATAATGGTGGAGCTGATATGCTTACAAATAAGAATTACGTAGAAAATGCAATAAAGTATATTAACTCAATAAAAACAGGAAGTAATCCAAATGTGTTAGTAGGTGTAAGTATGGGGGGGGTAATTGCTCGATATGTTTTGGCTGAGTCAGAGGCTACAAACGATTTGTTAAATGTATCTCATTTCATTTCTTTAGATGGACCACAACAAGGTGCAGTAGTTGATAAGGGTTTTTTGGACTTTATTGAAGACCAGCCTGGAAGTGATAATCCAAGCCTTTCCAGTATCGCTGCAAAGCAACTTCTCAAATATAATCCGTATGTTGTTGAAGACCAGCCTAATTATGTTTATTCAACATTTTATACTTCTTTAAATAATTTAAATGGAGATGGTTACCCTAATCAAACTAAAAATATTGGAGTAGCTTTTAGTAACCCTGTAGCTTCTCAAACAAGTGGGAAATGGTTAACTATAGATGTTGAGCCTAATATTCCTGTATTAACTATTGATGATGACCAACACTTTTATAAAGATGTTGGAGAAGATATTTATAATTATGGTTCATGGTTACCAATTTCAACTACACGAATATGGGGTAGGGCTGGTTATGGACTTCAGTGGTCTGCTGAAAGATATAGTGTTGAGCCGACTTTTATTGAGCATAAGAGTGCCTTAGATTTAGATTCGAATGGAAACTCTAAATTCGATCAAATAATACACTCTGCATCAAGTGGGTATCATGATGAAATTCCAAATGACATAATCCTCTCTTTACTACTAGCACTTGATATAGATATCCAATATCTAAATAGTAGTATTACATCTACCCATACTGCTACAATTGAGGGTTCTGTTTCAATTCCATCAAATAAAACCTATGTATTTACGGGGCAAACGATAGTAAAACCAGGCTCAACCATTACGTTAGGAACTAATAGCAAAATCATATTTAAAGGCGGTGTTTCAGCAATAGGAACTCAAGCAAATCCGATCGTTTTTAAAAGTGCTGACCCTAATAATGCAAGTGTTCAATACGATCAGGTCTTATTCCAAAATGATTGGAATAATGATAGTATTGAATTACAGTGGTGTATTTTTGAAGGAGGATTCTATAACGCTCGGTTTGAACAAGTATATCATGCGAACATAAAAAATTCCACGTTTAAAAAAGGATCAGTTGGAATATATGCTTATGATATATTTCAAGTTGATTTTGATGATATACTGGTTTCAGATAACACTTCTTATGGAATAATAAATAATTCTTCATGGATTTCTTTGACGGATTCAAGAATAGAAAGTAATGGAAATGCCGGAGTTATTTCTATAGGAATAGCTACTTTTAATAATAGCATCGTTACAGATATCAGGAGGAGCATTATTCAAAATAATAGTTCCTATGGGATATATGTCAAAAACAATAGTGATTTGGACTTGATAGATAGCCGTGTTATCAATAATGGAGGTCATGAAATATATGCCTACTCTGATGCAGACTTAAATTTGGGCGTCTCAGGGTCTAGTTATTATTATTATGGGGAAAATAGTATTTCTGATAACATTGAGGGTTTTGGAACTGGTAAAAGGTATATTTACAAATCCACTCTTACCTCAAATGGTGAAAATCAGACCAGCCCAACTACAAGAGCAGAAAAAAATTATTGGGGATATTACTATCCACAAGGAGGAATATTTTATGGATCGGTAGATCCTTATCCATATTTATCCAGTGATCCTACTATAGGATTAAACCCATCAAGTTATCCTATGGTTGTAGATAATAGCGGTGGTCCCGGGCTGATTCAGGCTTCAACGGCTGCAATTAATCAGGCCGTTGTGGATAAGAATTCCGATGACGATGACGGTGAAGCCCTGAAGCTTAAGACCAGGCTGCTTGAGTTGCGGAATAGCTTTACAGAAGAGCAGGACATTCTGAAAAAGGTGGCTCTTCTAAAATCTCTCAGAGCTTCTGCAAAACCGGATATATCAGAAGTAGCTAATGGCCGTGAAGAGCTCATTAGTTTAGAGGCAGAGCTATATAAAGAATTGGAAAACACCAGCCAGACAAGCTATCAAAAACCGAAATACAGGGAAATAAATAAAGCGGAGGAACGCTAGCTAGCACGGCAACACCTAAGATACTTAG
>CAYGNU010000547.1:0-3412 GCA_964351175.1 uncultured Roseivirgaceae bacterium
GATTTAGTGCATTATAGCTACTAATAATTCTTTGTGAGGCATTTTGAGTGTTAAAGAATTTTTTACCTGAATAACTAATCCCTAGTTTATTAATAACATAGTTTGCATTCTCTTTCCAATCATCTAGTGAATGATGAGAACTAAAAATCTCTTGTAATGTTTTATCTACTGATAGATGTATTTTATTCTCCCAATTTAGTAAGTAACTATATGCTACTTCCTCAGATAGCACTTTATCTACTTCCGATAATAAATCTATTTCATTTTCAATTACATTACCATCTAAAGTAAAAAAATCCGACTTAATGAAACTTTTAATTGTGATGGGAGCTCTATCTTTTAATTCATTTTCAAATAGTTCATATACAATATCTGAATACTCAGCCTCTTGTTTACTCCAATAGATTAGAGCATAAGGATAATTATTTGGAGAAATAATTCTTTTAAGAACTCCAAAAAGAGAAGACTTTATCTGTTTACTTGTTGGAGTAGCTTCACTAAGAAGATTGATATCTAAAAAAAGTAATCTAACATCATTAAATCTAGAATCATCTTCGGGAAGCGACCTAACATCATCTCCTTTATAATAAACATAGGGCATTTGATTCTTGGAAAAAACCTCCATTAAAGGAAATGCTTCATCAATATTATTATCGATAATTGCAATTCTTCCATTCAAGGGTAAATTCATATCAGTTTACTTTTAATATTTCGAAGACAACAGTTGCTCCATCTCTGAATTCCTTTGGAATCTCAAAATCTCCCCAGTCTGGAAAAAACAATCTTCCGCCCTGAGCTTGCATTACCTCAGAGGCGATATGTAAACCTAAACCCATTCCTCCATCTCCTGGTTTAGCTGAAACAAAAGGTTCTGTTATATCATCAGTAGGTATTAAAAATCCGGTTCCGTTATCGGAAATAATCAAATCAATTAAATTTTCTTGTTCAACAAGACCTATGAATATTTTCTTTTTGAGATTTTGATTACCTCTATATGCCCGATCTAACCAAAAAATTGAATTATCAAATATATTCATTAGACTCCCAATTAATAAACTACGTGCTACTTTACTCTTTCTTTCCCCATTATAATTCTTGTAGTCCTTTATAACTTCAATATTATGAGAAGCTAACCTGTACTCTGTATTGAATATTGCCTGATCAATAATATCAATAATATTCTCGTTAGTTCTGCTGGATTTTCTAACTATCTCTGCATAACCATCAATTAACGATGATAAGTGCTTTACTAGCTTAAGAAGTCTATCTGAGCTATTCTCTGCTTCTAGAACTTTTATGACTTCAGAAATTATTTTTTCTATTTCATGAATAACAACACTCATGCTGAGACCTGCACCTGCTGCTTTCAATAAATTCTCTGTTACCCTTTTATAATCTGCTTCAATTTTTACTAAGTATTTATTGAGAGAAGTCTTAGTCTCTGGTTCTTTTATTTTCCTATCTATATAGTCTTTCAATTCTCCGAGTAAGTGCATTACTGGAGTTGATTTTGGGGTAGGTCCGTATTGTTCTTTTAACCTTCTTTTATCTTTTTCACGTAGAGTTTCAATTAATCCTAAAGTATGAAGTATGGCTTTTTTAAAACTTTGATAAGCTTCACTTTCAACAAAACCTTCTCTATTCGTTTTTTCTATTAAATCAGAACTATCCTTTCTATTTATATAAATAGCTCCCATTATTAGGTTATTACTAATCGCTTTTGTAGGCTGTTGAAATCTACGATGATCTAAATCCAACCAATCGTTCTCTGCCTCTCCATAGTCATATACTCTCAAACCATCCCTGAAAACTCTTACACCTCCATTTTCTCGAAGGTATTTCTTAAAACCAGTCTTATCTGTAACTCCTAATTTTAGGATAAAACTGTCTAGGTCAAATACATAACCCTCAAACCTCACCTTTCCAATTTTATGATCAGTTAATAGTATTCTTTCCCCTTTCTCGTCTTCTACTAAGTTAAAATTTTTAATTAGTTCATTTTCAAGATCAACCGTTCTCCCAGATACCCTAGGCATTGTTTGCCAAGGATTAAACTCATATTGAAATTTTGCCAGTTGATTATTTTCTATTGTTACATTAAAGTGAAAAAGTGAAAAATCTTTTATTTCATCCCATTCAAGTAATCCATCGAACCATCCCGGCTTATCTAATATTTCAAAGTTTGGCTTAAAAAAATCTACTGTCTCGAAAGGAGATACTAAAGAAGTAATTGTTCTTTTTATAGCTCTGGCAATACCTCTTTCCCATCTCTTTCTAAGATTCCCGATTACAATATTTGTTCCAGTTTTTCCATCTTTGAATAGGATCGGAGTATCACGTTCAACAATTTTAATTGGAACGTCCTCTAGATACTTATACTTTTCAAATTCGCTCCAATCAATTTTAACAAAAACTTCTTTAGACTTTTCTGACTTGGTAGTCATTTCTATATAGTTTCCGAGTTTATGAACTCCAAATCTTCCTATTCCTTTTTCACCTATTGGCAAACGCTTATATTTTGGAGAAACTTCCTCCTTTTCTATTTTTTGAGTTTTAAAATCACTCCCAGGTTCAAGCCAAACATTTTCAACAATATCCAATGACATTCCATATCCATCGTCTTCAATTATGATTATACCATCATCAGGGCTTTCTACATTCTCCATATAGATATTTACAATATTTGAATCTGCATCATATGAATTTTTCACCAGTTCAATTATTGCTATGTTTTCATTTTTTATTAGCTGGTCACCTAATTGAAGAAGCAACCTTGCCCTAGGCTTAAATTTTGCTGGAATTTGTCTGTCATTTTTTTTTAACTCAGTTTTTGACATAATACCTCATTTACGATCTTTGCAATTTCAAATGCCATAACTGGTGGTACAGCGTTACCAATCTGTTTAAAAGCAGGAGTTCTGTTTGCTCCTTCCCTAACACCTTCAAAATAAAAGTCATCCGGAAATGATTGTAGCCTTGCAGCTTCACGTATAGTAATGGAACGGTTTTGATCTAGGTCAGGGTGGATATAGTAATGACCATCTTTTGCGATATGTGCTACAACCGTTTGCGAAGAGTTATTATCCGGGGCAACAACTTTAAAGCGATCAAAGAAAGATGTGCGATTCTTATGGGTCTTTAATTCTTCCGGTAGATCAGTATAGTTCAACCTTTCTTTATTTGATGACCATTTCTCAACCGCTATCTTATAAATTGCTTTATCTTGGTCAGAATGTGGACGTGCTACATGCTGAGTAAGAATATCTATTCCGTTTCGTATTAGGCTTTTATCTAAGTACTTATTTGTAGATGAGGTATATTTAGAATAGCGGTCTTTTCCTTCACCTGCTTTAATTTTTGGTAAATCGGACAATAAGTCAAGAACTGTAAATTCTCTATCCTATAGATCAAG
>CAYGNU010000548.1:0-3409 GCA_964351175.1 uncultured Roseivirgaceae bacterium
GCACCTGTTATTAAAATTACTTTACTCATTTTTTTAAGTTTTAAATTAATTATGAAGTAAAATTAGAGTGACATAAAAACGTGGGGGTATTCAAAATGCTAATTGTTGTATACTTATTTCGTATTCGTTTTTCGCCTTGTGCCTAACAAATTAGTGTTTTAAGACTAGTTTATCCAAATATACACTTAGCGGTTTAATAATCCGATTTGCGGATAAATTAGGCTTAAAACAATGTTGAGCGATGCTCCTTTGTGTCTATGGGAGTAGTTAGGTTTTGTGAGGCCTCACGGTGGGTGGGTTGACAGCTGGGAAGACGGTTTTTTTTATCTATAGGCTGATAAAGAATGCATTCCTGTCCTGTCAAAGACAGGATTGGGTATAGGTTTCCCTGCCACCCTTTCGTTGGCTGGAAGATCAACAGCCGGCATATCAAAGAACGCATGATTCGATAGCGCATTACACCGGATCCAGGATGGTCTTGGGTATTAACTTACCCCGATCACATTTTGGACATTGATCATGGTCTTTGCCTGTCACTATCTTTAATACCTGTTTGGCGTTCAAACCTTGTAACAGAGAGATCGGTTGATCTTTACCAATGAGCCTGATGGACTGCTCCTTTTTATGACCATTGGCCGCAGCCAGCAAACCATAGTACCTGATCTTGTAAAACCCAGAAGGTAGGATATGCCTCATGAATCTGCCGATAAACTCCTGAGCGTCTAGTGTGAGTAACTGCTTGCTGATCCGCTTGCGATAATCCTTCCACCTGAAGGTGACTTTACCATCACTGGAAGAGACCAAACGACTGTTGTTTATGGCCACTCGATGAGTGTATTTACCTAAATACTGCACTACCGACTCAGGGCCAGCCAGTGGCTTTTTAGCATATACATTCCAGTTTTTAGCATAAAGGCTATTCTTCAGCTTATCAATACTTGCAAAATTGTCTGCAAGTTTGATTTCACCTGATTTGACTCTTGCGGCTATCATACTCCACATCACCCCTCGGAATACCGATGAAAGGGCTTTGACAGGCAAGAAGAACTTCTTACCTGCGTGCACCCACTCCATTCCATCCTCAGATAAGCCACCGGCAGGTACCAGCATGTGTATATGCGGGTGGTAAGTCAAAGCCTGTCCCCAGGTATGAAGCACTGAGACAGCTCCTGTCTGGGCACCCAACCACTTTGGATTGCGCCCTACCTTCTGCAAAGTCTCCGCCGAGGCTTTGAACAGCAGCTTATAACACGCTCGCTGATTGATGTAGAAGGTTTTGTGAAGCTGTGAAGGAATAGTAAATACTATGTGAAAATACCTGGCAACAGGCAATGTACTCCTTAGCTTATCTACCCACACGAGTTGCTTGGTGTATTGACATTTGTTACAATGTCGGTTGCGACAAGAGTTGTAGGATATCTGATTATGTCCACAATGATCACACCTGTCTACATGTCCTCCCATTTGATTGGTACGACAGGAGCAGATGGCATTGTAAGCCTTCCGCTGATCGGCACACAGCTTGTGATTGCTCAAAAAACGGTCTCCATACTCCCTGAATATAGCTGCTATATCCAGCGAACACCTTTTGTTAACCCCTTCCATATCATGGCAGGTCAAAAGGACTTTTTACAGAAGGATCCATCTTTGCCAGGTGGAGATAGACCATCGTAGATCTTAGCGAAGAGTGCCCCAAAAGCCTTTGGATAAGCTTCAAATTGGCTCCTTGCTCCAACATATGTGTAGCGAAGCTGTGACGAAGGGTATGAGGATGAACATCCTTTTTGACTCCTACTTTTAAGGCTGCCCGTTTTACGATTTTACTTATTGAGCTAGCAGAATAGGGTGCTCCGGGTTTTCCCCCTGCTTCAAAAAGATATTTGATGGGCTTGGGATAGAATTGGCGATAATACAACTTGAGCAGCTTAAGCGAATTCTCAGCCAGAAGTACATCCCGTGACTTGTTCCCCTTACCCAGGTTGATCCTGATCAACATCCTGTTGGAGTCAATATCCTTAAGCTCTAAATGAATCAATTCATCCCTGCGCATCCCGGAAGAATACAACAAGGCTATGATCGCTTTGTGCTTGAAGTTTGGTGTAACTTCTATCATTTTAATGATCTCATCCTTTACCAGGATTTCGGGCATTGGATACTCTCTTCGGGGCCTTTTGATCTTGATTTGATCATCCCACTTTAAGTCCAATACATCTTGATAGAGGATCTTTAACGCGCTAATTGTCTGATTGATGAAGGAGTTGGATAAGCCTCTCCGATGACTGGCGTCATAAAGATACTCCTTGAGTTGCTCTGTTGATATGGTTTCAGGTGATTGGTTAAAAAACCGACTCAACTGAACCAACATACTCAGATAAGAACGTACAGTACGGGGACTGTAATTGCGGAATTTTAGTTCACGAACAAACCGGTCACTTAATCTTTCTTTTTTTTCATGATCCTTAAAGGTTTAATTAAACATTCCCTTAAGGTACTTCATTCGACAAACTACCGACGAAAGGAGGTTTCGTTCAACGACCGGATAAAGTGAACAGAGTTCACTTTATCCGCCTTATGTCTTTATCGTAAATCTAAAGGGTTTTTGATGTTATCCAAACCATTAACCGCCACATGAGTATATATTTCTGTGGTTTTTGAGCTATTATGTCCTAGTAAAACTTGAATGTGTCGCAGATTGGTGCCCTGCTCCAATAAATGCGTTGCGAATGAATGTCTCAATATATGGGGCGTGACCGTAGTTTTAATACAAGCCTTACGTGCAGCTTTGAGTACAATCAGTCTTACACTGCTGCAACTGTAAGGATCTTCATTTGGTCCTTCAAACAGGTAACGCTTAGGTTGATACAATTTGTAATATGTTCTTAAGTCTGCTAGAAGCTGGCGGCTGAGCAAAGTCTGTCGATCTTTTCCCATTTTTCCATCCTTTATATAGATGACCATACGATCACTATCAATGTCTCCTATTTTCAGGTTGAGTAACTCAGCTCTCCGCAAACCACCTGAATAGAGTAGCTCAATTATGCACCTATGTTTGATATTGGAACATGAATTAATCATTTTGAGGATACTGTCTTTGCCGATCACCTTTGGTAAAGTCTCACGCTTGAATGGTCTTTCTACCTGATAGAACCGATTAGGCATCGACAAGACCACCTCATAATAGAATTTGATCGCATTGATCGATTGGTTAATGTATGAGTCAGATTTTTTGGCAATCACTAGTGACTGTAAATATTGATTGATTTCGCTTTCACCGAGAGTTAGCAGATTGTCAGTATGCTTGAAATGGTTCATAAACCGCTCGAACATAGAAATGTAGACCCTTGCCGTATTTAGACTGTATTTTCTAACTTCCAATTTTTGGTAGAAGTTTTCCGGGCAATATTTCCAT
>CAYGNU010000549.1:0-3376 GCA_964351175.1 uncultured Roseivirgaceae bacterium
ATCAAACTGAGACCTACAATTACGCTGGTTTGGGAGTTGCCAATTCAATAACTCAGGAATTGATTATTGAAGGAAACAGCTCAAAGGTTGTTAATTATGTTATTGCAGGATCCTACAATTCTCAAGAAGATGCACTTAGTACTTTAGAAGATTTAAGACAGAATATTAATGAAGAATTGCTGTCGAAGCAAAAGCGCTATGTGCAATTGGCCGAGCAGTCAAAATTGACCATCCCTGACAAGAAATTACAGCAGACTTTTGAATGGTTAAAATATAATGCAGACTGGATGATCCAAACGGTGCCTGAGATAGGCACTGGAATAACGGCCGGCATTCCTGATTATCCATGGTGGTTTGGCGTTGACAGTGAATATGCATTAAAAGGTTATATGACCGTTGGACAGTATGACATTGTTTACAAAACCATTGCCTTGTTGGATAGACATTCTGAAGCTGCTAATGGCAATGGCCGCATCATTCATGAAACTTCTACCAATGGTGCTGTTTTTAATCCTGGAAATATCAATGAAACACCTCAATTTGCTTCCTTGATTTGGGAAGTTTACCGGTGGAATGGTGACAAGGAGTTTTTGAGGAAGTATTTACCAACCATCAAAAAAGGCCTTGCGTGGTTAATGGAGGAAAATGATGAAAATAAGAATCTGTTTCCTGATGGTTTTGGAATGATGGAAATCCATGGTATGGATGCAGAGATGATCGATGTTGCGGTATATACCCAAAAGGCCTTTGAAGATGCCTCCAATATAGCAGCGGCTTTAGGTGAGCAACCACAAGCTGATGAATACGCACAAATGGCAAGTACATTAAAAAGTAAAATCAATAATGAATTTTGGTCTGAAGAATTTAACTCTTATGCTGATTTTATTGGTACCGATGCTCAGGCATTACGGCTTATTGATGATGCTATTATAAGGGCTGATACGCTCAAAAAACCATGGGCGGTAGAAGAACTGAAAGCAACTAAAGCTTCCATCCTTTCGAATCCCTCAAAAGAACTAAGACCTTTTGTGCTACACCACAATTGGGTAGTAAATACGCCAATGGAGATGAGTATCGCAGATTCTGCCAAGGCCATTAAGGCGTTAAAAACTGCAGAACAATTTGTTAATCCATTTGGTGTTTTTGTTACCGGCATTGACCGTGATGAGTCAGCCGGAACAGATGATGGGTCCTTTAAAGGCAGTAAGATCTTTTCATACACCGGTGCTGTAATGACCCTGCCAACTAGTGTGCAGGCCGTGGCAGAGAACAATTATGGTCATCCTGATAAAGCATTGAACTACCTGCAAAGAATGTCAAGATCCTTTAGCTATGCACATCCCGGAAGTATGTATGAGGTATCTCCAGATTATGGTATGGTTGTACAGGCTTGGAATATCTATGGTTTTGCTGTGCCTATTGTCAAACAGTTCTTTGGTATTAATCCGGATGCTTCTAGCAAAACAATTGTGATCAAACCACAAATGCCAGAGGCCTGGGATAAAGCCTCTCTCGAAAATGTGGTTATTGGTAACAATGAAGTTTCTATATTTTACGAAAAATCAGAAAGTAAATTGACATTGAAAGTAACTCAAACTAATCCAGAATATACTTTACAAGTAAAACTACCTATCAGCGACTTTGAAATAGAAAGCAGTTCTGTTGAACCAACATTAAATGTTAATCAGTATATATTCTTAAGCAAGGAGCCGTCAGTAGAAGTTGTGTTGAAATCAACGCATTGAAATTGATCAAGTCCTATTTTTATGCGCGCTTATTAATAGCGCGACTCCAAGCGATATGATTATGATAAAATAAGCTAACACTCTCAATTCTGGACTATTTACCACCTGAAAAAGATCTAATAGCAGAAAAAGTACTGCTGCAATCTGTGATATAATGACGACATATTTCATGGCTAGTACTTCTTCCAGAAATTAGGATTGAATAACATAAGCACTGTAAAGAGCTCCAATCTACCAAGCAACATTAGACCTGCTAATAACCATTTCCCAAATGGCGTGATATGGGCAAAATTATTCACCGGACCAACACTCCCTAGCCCAGGACCAATGTTACCAAGACAGGTTGCAACAGCACCTAAGGCGGTATCAAAATCAACTCCTGTAAATGAAATTAAAAATACGCCAACACCATAGATCAAAAGATATATCATTACAAATGCTAGTACATTGTAAGTGATATCTCTACTTACCGCCTGTCCGTTTAACCTCACCGGTATTACTGCTGATGGGTGCAGCTGGCGCTTCATTTCTAAAAAGCTATTCTTAAAGAGAAGTGTATGCCTAATAATTTTAACTCCCCCTGCAGTTGAGCCAGCAGATGCACCTACAAACATCAATAGAAAAAATATAATGGTTAAGAAAGGTGCCCACGCTGTATAGTCTGCAGATACAAATCCGGTGGTAGTTATGATGGAGACCACTTGAAACATTGAATCCCTAAATGACTTTTCAAATCCTTCCCATTTTGATGAGAAAACAAAAAATGAAATAGATACAGAAAGTAATAATACAAGGATAACATAGTTTCTGAATTCCTCATTTGACCATGCCTTTGCAAATTTACCTTTTAACCCATAATAAGTAATGGTAAAGTTGGTGCCCGCAAGAAACATAAAGAAGGTTATTACATATTGGATATACGCTGAATCAAAATATGCCACGCTGGCATTCTTAGTAGAGAAACCCCCAGTTGCCATAGTAGTCAATGAATGGTTGATGGCATCGTAAAAGCTCATACCACCAAACATCAATAAAACCATCTCTACCATGGTAAGACCGATATAGATAAACCAAAGCCTTTTTGCTACTTCTTTGATTCTTGGTTTCATTTTGTCTGGAGAGAGTCCTGGAGCTTCAGCGATAAATAACTGCATGCCTCCAATACCCAATATTGGCAATATGGCTACAGCCAATACTATAATCCCCATCCCTCCGATCCATTGGGTAAGGCTACGCCAAAATAATATACCTTTAGAAACACTTTCTATATCCGTAAGTACGGATGCTCCCGTGGTTGTAAACCCTGAAATGGTTTCAAAAAAGGCATCTGTAAAATTTGAAATCTCACCTGATAGCAGGTAAGGGAATGTTCCAAACAAAGACATGGTCAGCCATCCTACAATGACAACCAGGTACCCGTCCTTTTTCTTTAATTCCCTATTCTCATTATTTCTATTGAAAAACCAGATTGCACCTCCTATAATAAGGGCGATAAGTCCAGAAAGGCCTAGAGGATAGATTGGTTCGTCATAATATATGGAGAATGGCAAACACAAGAACATGAAAATGCCATTGATAATGAGAAGTAAACCCGAAAAACTGGCAATTTGTTTGAAGTTAAATCTCATCCA
>CAYGNU010000550.1:0-3370 GCA_964351175.1 uncultured Roseivirgaceae bacterium
TCCTAAAGCTGAAGAAAAGAAACCAATCGAAGAGCCTAAAGTCAAAGAAGAGGAAAACAAAGTTATTGAAGCAAGAGCTGATAAGCTTCAGGGCTTAAAAGTGGTAGGTAAAATTGAACTGCCAAAAGAAAGAGATAAGAAGAGCAAACCTGTTGCCTCTTCAGATGATAGAAAAGCTGAGAAGAAAAAGAGACCACGTAAAAGGGTTCAATCTCAGTCTCCTAGACCTTCGGGAGGAGGTACAGGCGGTGGGAACAATGCCGGTGATAGAAGGAGGCCCCCTCAAGATACTAGAAAACGCGTTGAGAAAGAAGAGCCTTCTGAAAAGGAAATTCAAGATCAGATCAAAGCTACTCTTGCCAAACTAAGCGGGAATAAGAAAAGAGGCGGAGCAAAATATAGAAGAGAGAAGAGATCTGCTATTGCAGATGCTAAAGAGGAGCAAATGCTTCAGGAGGCTGAAGAGTCTAAAACTCTGAAGGTCACCGAATTTATTTCGGCCAATGACTTAGCCTCATTGATGAATGTGTCCGTGAATGATGTAATCTCAACATGCCTTAGTCTTGGTATGTTCGTTTCAATCAACCAAAGACTGGATGCTGAATCGATTACAGTTATAGCAGACGAATTTGACTTTAGTATTGAATTTACAACTGCGGATGACGAAACTGATGTAGCTGAAGAAGAGGATGCTGCTGAGAATCTTAAAGATAGAGCTCCTATTGTGACTATCATGGGTCACGTTGATCACGGTAAAACTTCCTTACTTGACTACATAAGAAACTCAAAAGTAACTGCTGGTGAGGCTGGAGGTATAACACAGCACATTGGTGCATATGATGTAATGACAGAAAGTGGTCAAAAAGTAGCTTTCTTAGATACGCCAGGTCACGAAGCCTTTACAGCCATGCGTGCTCGTGGAGCATCTGTAACTGATATTGTAATTATTGTGGTAGCAGCCGATGATGATGTGATGCCGCAAACAAAGGAAGCAATAAACCACGCTCAGGTAGCTGGTGTGCCTATCGTAATTGCAATTAATAAAATAGACAAACCAGGGGCTAATCCTGATAAAGTAAAGGAATCACTTTCTGCTATGAACATCTTGGTTGAAGACTGGGGTGGTAAATATCAGTGCCAGGCAATTTCCGCCAAGACTGGAGAAGGAATTGATGAACTTCTAGAGAAAGTATTGCTTGAAGCAGAATTGTTAGAGCTAAAGGCCAATTATGATAAAAAGGCAACAGGTACTGTTGTTGAAGCATCTCTAGATAAAGGAAGAGGATATGTAGCCACGTTACTTGTGAGGAATGGCACTCTAAAGGTAGGTGACATTATTTTAGCTGGCGCCTACCATGGTAGAGTAAAGGCTATGTTTGATCATACTGGTAAAGCTAAAAAGGATGTTGAGCCATCTACACCTGTACTTGTATTAGGTCTTGATGGAGCACCGCAAGCTGGTGACAAATTTAATGTGATGGATTCCGACAGGGAGGCTCGTGAAATTGCAACGAAGAGGGAGCAAATTTTGCGTGAACAAAGTGTTAGAACGAAGAAACATATTACACTTGATGAAATTGGAAGGCGATTGGCTATTGGTTCGTTTAAAGAACTTAATGTTATCATTAAAGGTGATGTGGATGGTTCTATCGAGGCCCTTTCAGATTCACTATTAAAACTTAGCACTGAAGAAGTTCAGGTCAACATTATTCATAAAGGAGTAGGTCAGATATCAGAATCTGATGTTCTTTTGGCTTCTGCATCTGATGCAGTAATTGTCGGTTTCCAGGTGAGACCTTCGACTGCTGCTAAGAAGATTGCTGAGAATGAAGAAATAGAAATTAGATTGTACTCAATTATTTATGACGCCATCAATGATGTTAAAGATGCCATGGAAGGTATGCTAGACCCTGAGGTTGAAGAAGTGATTGTTGGTAATGTGGAAGTAAGAGAAGTCTTTAAAATCACAAAAATAGGAACTGTTGCAGGGTGTATGGTAACTGATGGTTATAT
Organism: uncultured Roseivirgaceae bacterium; assembly: GCA_964351175.1. GTDB lineage: Bacteria > Bacteroidota > Bacteroidia > Cytophagales > Cyclobacteriaceae > Fulvivirga. Next base: position 2,014 of record CAYGNU010000550.1, read on the forward strand.
CAAAAGGAATAACCCTATCCGTTTGATTAGAGAAGGTATAGTAACCTACTCTGGAGAAATGGGACAGTTGAAAAGGTTTAAAGATGATGTAGCTGAAGTGAAGAAGGGTTTTGAATGTGGGTTAAGTATCAAGAATTTCAATGATATCAAAGAAGGAGATGTTGTTGAGAGTTATGAACAACGAGAAAGAAAACGTACACTTTAAGAATCAATGGAATAATATTAAAGGGAGCTTCGAGCTCCCTTTTTTGTTCGTAATAAGAAAAAAAGAAGTTTTCATTAGATTATTTCCTTTAATTGCTGAAAAATGTGCGGTAAAAGTTTGTAACATTATCACTTAGTATTGTATATTACTTTTTTTAATTTTTATCAAAACAATATTAAAATTGGCGACTTATTTTTAAATTGGTCATCAAATAACTTTATTTGTCCATCAAAACTTACATAAACAAACTTTAGGCCATGCAAGACACAACACAATCCTTTGAAGCTTGGAATATGTGGGCACAATATATTGCCTACGGTCTCGCAGGATTATCTGTGCTCATTTTAATAGGGCACATTTTAAAACTGGGAGCTACAAGTGACTCAAAGACTAAGTACGATTACATAAATCGCGCGGAGATAAACATACTCATGACATGCAGTGTGCTCCTTATTGTTGGAGGGGGGTTTTATGCTAATTCGTACATAGCAGAACTTAGTATATTATGGTTGTTTGTCCGATTATTCGTAACGGTTTCAATGGGACTTATTATTGGAGTAATTGTTCAAAATTTACTCAAATTTTATTATCCATTCTACATTGAAAAAAGACTTAAGAAACTTAGATACAAGCCAAGAATTTCTCCTAAGACTGGTAAAGCAATGAAGTTACTTAGTGAGGAGGAAGAGGATGTTTACCTTGATGAAGGTATGCAAGCTGAAGAAGATATCTTCTCTATTGACTATGATGTATGGGTAGATGAAGAAACTGGTTATACAAAAATTGAAAAGTATTCTGGTCACCTACACGCACTGCAATGCCCTGAGTGTAACTACCAAACTTTCAGAGTGACAAAGGAAGAGATTATGAAATCTCCATCACACACTGAAGAAGGGGAGCTATTGAAGCATTTTGAATGTGGGTATTGTGGACACAAGTCTAAGAAAAACTTCAAAATAGCCATGCTTAGAGATCCTAATGCTGAGGAAGAGGCAGTTGCTTAATTTCAATTCAGATTCCAACAAAAAAGGGTTCCTAGATAGGAACCCTTTTTTATTTTAGAGGCTTGAGAGTTTTATTTGGTCTGAGTAAAATTTTAACCTAGTCGTGTTACGATCCATAATCTCAATTTTTTCAATCATATCAAGTTTG
>CAYGNU010000551.1:0-1859 GCA_964351175.1 uncultured Roseivirgaceae bacterium
GAAGAGATATTTATGTAACCAATTATGAAGACGGCTTATGGTCAACACCTGAGAATTTAGGCCCCGGAATAAATACTTCTGGAGATGAAATATTCCCACATTTGGGACCTGACCAAACTTTATATTTTTCTTCTAATGGCCACCCGGGGCTTGGGGGCTCTGATATATTTAAGGTAGAACGAGCAGAAGATGGCTTTGGTGAGATCGAGAATTTAGGCTATCCAATTAATTCAAGCTATGATGACTTTGCGTTCGCCATAGATTCATTAAACAGACATGGGTTTTTAAGTTCAAACCGAAAAAATGGAGGGTTAGATGATGATATCTATGAGTTTGATATGGGGCTGCAGAGTTATCCATTGAAAATTGAAGGGGTAGTAAAATTTATTGAGCACAATTGGATGGATAGCACCGAATTAAAAACCCTGCCAAATGTGAGATTAATACTTATCGATGATAATGGTGATAATAGGATTACTGAGACAATCTCGGATGGTACTGGGAATTTTAGTTTTACCATACCTTATTATAGTAAATATAAAATCAGAATTGTTGGCAATGACCTTGATGGAATTGTAAGTTTTGAAGTGCCGAAGTATGCTAAAACGAACTCTAGTTATGAAATTGTAGTCGTAAATGATGACTTCAAGAAAGCAAAGGAGGGTGCGAGATGAAAAAGAACATTCAAATACACTTTTTGACTGTTTCAAGGATCGCCTCATTCTTAGTGCTATTTTTAATCTATTTACTTCCTAGTATTACTAATGTCCAAGCTCAAGATAAACAGGTTATTCAGATAAAAGCTTTTGATGAAACGCTGAAACCTTATGGCAATATAAAAGTTGGTATCAATCAGGGTAGCCTAATTCAATTAAACGATAGGGGGATAGCCTTTGCAAGCCTTAGTAAGGATGATTTTCCAATAAAGTCAATTGTCATTGGTGATAATATCCTTGAAGCTGCATCGTGGAACCTTAGTAAAGGTGTTTTAGAGATTACCATTCGTAATAAAAGTTATAGAGATGTTACGGTGGTTATAAAAAATATGAATAATGAGGTAATGGGTAGGCAGGCATTTACTTATAAAGGTACCAAAACTATTTCTGCTACCACAGATGCAACAGGTACCACCAGTTTGCCTTTAGCACTCAATGAACGTATTACCGATCCGAATCAGTTTGTCATTACTGGGTACAAATCGCAAAGTATTGCGCTGAATGGTACGCAATATATCTTAAAGGTTGAGTTGTTAAATCCAACGCAAAAACCGGCAGTAGCAAAGATTGAAGAAATAAAAACTTCTAATGAACCAACGCCTAATTTAGAAGCGGCTATACTTTCTAATCTTGATTCTATTAATACGCTCTCCGAGTTCTATGCTTTGCTAAAAGAAGTGAACATAAATGAGTTATCACAAGAAGTTAGAAATGAAATTGATGCTAAGTTCGATGAGCTTCTTGCAGCCGTAGAAAGCACTCAGCCTGATTCTACTTCTTTTATTACCTATATTACTGATTCTACAATCGTAGAAAATGACCTAAAAAACCTATTGAATGAAGTGAAAAGAGAAGGCAAACGCCTTAATTCTCAAAAATCTGAATTTGATTCTAAGATAAAGCTTGTCAGAGAAAAGCTTAATCAAGGTTTTGAAAACCTTAGCGATGAGGCTCGAAATGAACTGTTAAGTGACCTTAATCTATTAGAAGAACTATTGGCCTCTAACGAGTCTGACTTTACTGAAAATCAGGGTAATTATCAGGCGATGATTGCCGATCTCAAAAACAGGTTTTTCGATTTAGAGAAATTGGAAGGCCAACTTAGCGTGAGTGAGCAAAAACGACTGGAAGAGAAAAAACTAT
>CAYGNU010000551.1:1869-3366 GCA_964351175.1 uncultured Roseivirgaceae bacterium
AACTATATCAGCAAAGAATATTGGCGATTTCTGGTTTGGTACTTTTGTTTGCCTTATTGCTCATCGTATTACTTTATTTGCGAGCTAAGTTGAAAAAGCAACAAAAGGAATTAATTGCAGCCAATGCAAGCATTCATAACATTAATCAGAACCTAGAAAGCATTGTCTCTCAACGAACACAGCTCCTTGAAAAAACATATAAGGAGCTTGATATGGTGCTGTATAGAGCGTCACACGACTTAAGAGCACCGCTTTGTTCGATAACGGGTTTAAGTAATCTTATTTCTCTTAATTCTGATGACGGAGAATTGACTGACTTAATCATAAAGACAAACAATAAAATGGATAGGTTACTCAGGAAATTGAGTACAATTAGTGAAATTCATCAAACAGGTACATTTAGCGAAGTACAAGTGGCCAATCTGACGCAAGAAGTACTTCAGCGATTTGAAACGATTGTAGAACAATATGGTATTGAACTTAAAGTGAATTTGGATTCAAATATGACAATTGTCAGCATACCTTTTCTTTTAGAAGTAACTATTCATAGTCTCATTGAAAATGCGCTGTTTTTTGCTGGTATTAAGCCTGGAAAGAAAGGGGCAGTGTCCCTCAATATTAAACAGATCGATAAATTCCTAGAGATTGAAATCTATGACAATGGTATAGGGATTGATAAATCTTCAGTTGATCATCTTTTTGATATGTTCTACATTGGAACCGAGTTCTCAAAAGGAAATGGGCTAGGATTATATATAGTACAAAAATCTGTTAATGTTTTGAAAGGTAAAATTAGCATAGACTCTGAATACGGAGAATATACGAAGGTAACGGTGAGTGTACCTATTGATGATTCACAGGGGCATACCTTAGATTTTCTTGATCAGAATACGCTCATGCACTATAATTAATAAGTCAATATTTAAAGTACTAGGCCAACACTTAACTTTATCGTGCTACCAATTCTCCAGCCCAAGTAATTTCTTTCCTAATTCTGATAGCTCAGCAGTTTCATACTTTTTCTCTTCAAACTTACGTGGGTCACCTGGAAAGGCATGACCTTCGGGTGCCAGTCTGTTCTTCCATGAGTTGACACGCCACTCCCGCATGGCAGTATTTTCAGGTTCTGCGGGCATCATTGAGATATATTGTGCAATGCGAACCTTATCTTTTGTGAGATTAGGCCGGATGCCATGTGGTTGAGAACTGTTAAAGATCAGTAGATCTCCAGCTTTCATTTTACCTTTGTGATAGTCATTCTCAAAACCCGTTGTATCTGGCTTAAAATGATCACGATCTGAAGGCTGTGTCAGTTTCCACGTGTCATAAGTTCTGTAAAGCTCTGGTATACATTGAAATCCACCCATTTGCTCATCTTCCTGATCTGCCAACGCCAAAACCCCTTGTACATTCTGGGGTTTTGTTTCAGGATCATAGTCCCAGTGGATAAACCCTTTGTACTCAGATGCGGGCCTCAAGGGAAAATTTATGGTTGGG
>CAYGNU010000552.1:0-3360 GCA_964351175.1 uncultured Roseivirgaceae bacterium
TGCTATGCCAGAGCCAATAACAATAGCCTTTTTCATATTTTATCTTCAACCAAATAACCCTGATAATGAAGATATGTTTAAGACAATTTTGTTATTCTGCTGTAGAACCTACTTTTCTTTTTTCGAACTTCTTGGGCGCATATAAAAACCCAAAAGCTTCACCATCTTCTTTGGATCTTTTTACATGATGAATGTAGTGAGCATGAATCATCCTATTGAGATAATTACTTCTATTCTTAGGTCTCCACTTTATTCTTTGATGCACAATGATGTCATGAAATATAAAATAGAAAAGGCCATATAAAAATATGCCTATACCCATAGCGGTAAGGTAAGGATTGATGCCTATTGAAAAGTAGAGCAGTAAGATACTTGGAATACTAAAAACCAAAGCGAATAGATCATTGCGCTCTAAAGCATGATCATGGGCTTTGTGGTGCGATCTATGCCATGTCCATAAGAAGCCATGCATGATGTATTTATGGGTAAACCAAGCGACCCCTTCCATAAATAAGAATGTGCCAATTGTAGTTAATGCACAAAGTATAATCGTTATTAAATCCATTTATTTCTTAAATCTGGCTTCTAAAACACTAAACCTATAGTCAAAGATACCTTTTACCTTTTTGCCTACAAAGAGCCAATTGGCAATCCTACCTAAAATACCAAAAGGAATGGCATAATTCACTTCATCTTCCATCTCAATCCCACCTTCTACCACCTTAAACCTATGCTGATGGTGCCATAAGGCATATGGCCCAAAACGTTGCTCATCTACAAAGAAGAAGGGTTCATTAACATGGGTAATTTCCGTTGTCCATGAAACAGGAATACCTGGAACAGGTTGAAGTTTATAGGTAATCACCTGTCCGGGATACATCTTTTCACCACCAGAAATATACTTGATATCGAACTTCATATATGAAGGGGTGATATCTTTTAAGTTATTAGGAGATGAGAAGAATTCCCAAGCCTCTTCAATGCTTATTGGTAAAAACTGCTTAGCCGTTAGGTTATAAACTTTCATCGTTTAGGTAACAATGAAGATTGAAGTTGGTTTAATTGGCAAGTAACTTTTCATGAGCTATAAATGCTGCTACTTCTTTTGCCCAGGTTTGGTAGGTGAGTTTAGAAGGATGAACACCATCGCTGAAAAACGCTTCTCTGGAGACCTTAAATTCTAGCTTTTTGATCCAAGTGTCAAGCTTGATTATTTCTGAAGTATAATAAGTGTTGGGTTCTTTTTCTACGAGTTTTTTTAACTCTTCACCGTGTAACTCAACAAGATTGCCTAAAATGAATTTAATCAATTTAGTAAATGCCGGAAACTCCTTGATGGGTGGCATATTAGCAAAAATGATAGGTGTTGTTCCAAATTTACTTCTCAAAGTGTCAATTAGTTTTTTAACATCTGCTTTCCATCGATCGGGGTTATTGAGCGTAAAGGCATCATTGCCACCTAGGCCTATCACAATTAAATTAACATCGCTATCTTCTATTTTAGGTACTATTCGCTTTTCCACTTGTTTGGCTGTATAACCACTTTTAGCATAAACCTTCCAGTCAATAGTGGCATGCAGTAGTTTAGACAATTCTTTAGAAAGTGTTCCACAAAATCCTTCATCATGAGTGGCGACACCAACTCCAGCAATTGTGCTTTCGCCAAGAAACAATACCTTGAAGTGCTTTTCTGAATCTGCAGCTTCTACGCCAGTGGTACCTTCGGCTTCAGGTAATTTTGGAATATTAGATCGCACCTTTTTACCCTGATAATACATTATGGGCAGAAGTGGTATAGCGATTATTGATCCCAGAATGAATTTTAGGTTCATTTATATTTAATGATATTTTTTGCCATTAAAGGAAATATCAGAAAATGAAAGGGGAGTACCAAATACCAGTACAACCTTCCCCATATACCTAAAGGACGGAAAGTCGCTTTTTGATGTAGTACTTTCTGTCCATTATTTTCTTTTATTTTAAACTCAAGCCAAGCTTCACCAGGTAGTTTCATTTCAGCATAAAGCAGCAATCTATTTTCCTTCTCATCGGCCAAAAGTACTCGCCAGAAATCCAAAGAGTCTCCCGCCTTAAGATCACTAGGGCTTCTTCTTCCTCGTCTCAACCCAACACCACCCACCAGTAGATCCATAAATCCTCTGATCTTCCACAGCCAATTGCCAAAATACCAGCCTCTTTCACCACCTATTTCCCAAATATTTTGTCGTACTTCACTAACCTCTCTCGTAAAAGGAATATTCCTAGTATCATGAAAGCAGCCATAGGTAGGAACCTCTATGAAGTCAAGAAAATTCTTATCCATGGTATCATTATCCACAGCATCTTTCCAGCTGGAGATCACATTTTTCTGACTAATCTTACTAAAAGCCATTTCTAAGGCCTCTTTGTAGGTGTACAACTCTAGTGGTATAATATCTTCGATACCTTTTTTATTAACTACAACATCATTTTTCATGCTGTCCACCAGATTTCTGCCCAATGTGTAAGAGGTAGAGGTAACAAAGTAGAGCCATAAAGATGATAGCCTTGGAGATAAAACTGGAACAGAAATAATATACCTTTTAAGTTTCCTTACTTCGGCATATTGTAAGAGCATATCTTTGTAGGTAAGTACATCAGGACCTCCAATGTCAAAAGTCTTATCAAATGTTTTTTTGTTCAGTAAAACTCCGCTCAGATATTGAATTACATTTCTAACACCTAGTGGTTGACATTTGCTTTTCAGCCATTTAGGAGCAATCATCATTGGTAGTTTTTCTACCAAGTCTCTAATGATTTCAAAAGAAGCGCTGCCAGATCCTATGATAATAGCTGCCCTTAGAACAGTTACTGGTACACCAGAAGTTTTTAGAACAGACTCTACATCTTTACGTGATTGTAAGTGCTCAGAAAGCACATCATCATTTGATATACCACTTAAATAGACTATCTGTTGCGCTGAAGTTTTACCGACTAAATCAGCAAAATTTCGGGCAGTTTCCTGCTCTATATCTGAAAATTTGGAATAAGAATTAGAAAGTGAATGGACCATATAATATGCAACATCTATTTCTAGGTTCAAATCCTTTAAAGTTTCAGGCATGGATAAGTCACCTTGTAATACAGTGATGTTTTTTAGGAAAGCATCATCAAAATCTTCCCAGTCAAATCTTCTCTTATCTCTTACTAGGCAAGTGACATGATGACCACCTTGTACAAGCACGGGTAATAATCTTCGGCCAATATAGCCTGTTGATCCTGTTAGTAATATTTTCATGCTCCTAGTCCAGCTTTGAAAGTATCAAGGCATCGTTCTCGAGCGAATTTATGATCAACTATAGGTTTTGGGTAGGATAGCTA
>CAYGNU010000553.1:0-3343 GCA_964351175.1 uncultured Roseivirgaceae bacterium
TTCCATCCCTGCTCTACGTTAAAGCTCTTGAGAATTTACCAGAATGCTGAAAACACGTGAGTTTTTACAAAAGTTCCCAATTCTGCGAATGAGAGACAACAACAAAATAGCAGGCATGTCTGCTATTTTGCTAATGCTTTTTCTTAGAATTTAATATAATCATGATCAGAAATTCCCATTGCGTTCATCAAAGAGCCTTGCCTTTTCCTCTAATGTCAAGGAGTTCTTAGGTTTGTTGTAGAGGTTACTCTTTTCCATTGTTTTAATGACTTCCTGATTTCTTTTTTCAGCATTTTGATTATTAATGTATACAATAGCCCAAATTGTGGCAGGAAGCCAACCTATGACCGTAATTTGTAAAATCAAACATAAAATTCCAATGCCTATATTACCTTTTAACATAAAAGCTAACCAGGGAAATATTATTGCAATCAAATAAATCATTTTGTTAATTTTTAAAATCAACATCTGGAGCTACTTCATTTCCCTCTTCACCTTGGAAATATTCTTTTTTCTCAAGACCTAACATGGGTGCTACAAATACTCCTGGGATTGTTCTTATTGCTGAATTATATTCCTTTACATTTTTAATAAATCGTGTTCTAGCCACGCTTATTCTATTTTCTGTTCCTTCTAGTTGTGATTGTAACTCTAGAAAGTTTTGGTTGGCTTTAAGTTCAGGGTAGCGTTCAACAGTTACTAACAGTCTTGATAATGCAGAAGACAGCCCTTCCTGAGCTTTTTGAAATTGGCCTATAGCCGCGGGAGATAGATTGTTAGCATCAATATTTACAGAAGTAGCTTTTGATCTCGCTTCAATAACTCCGGTTAATGTTTCTTGCTCAAAATCAGCATACCCTTTTACAGTTTTTACCAAATTAGGTATCAAGTCGGCTCTTCTTTTATATGCATTTTCAACTTCAGACCAACCTTCAGATACAGCCTCATCTTTAGTCACAAGGCCGTTGTAAGAACCAAATAGCCAAAAGACCACAACTACTACAATTACCCAGGGTATATATTTTTTAAACTTTTCCATACTTAACTTCTTTAAGGTTCTAAATTAAGCTATTTACACAATTGAAACCAACAATGTTATTCATTGTTAATAATCTTATGACACGAATTGCATTCCTTTTATTATTGATTATTTCAGGTTGTAAGATAGATTCTGATAAGAAAATAGATCGGGATAAACTCACCTTTAAAATAGGCACCGATACGCAGCTGTTTTTTAAAAATGTACGGCAGTCCTATTATGATCTTGAAGAAAATAAGGCCGCTAAGTTTAATGTATTTCGTTTTTCTGAAAGAAGCATAAATCCTGATAAGGCTATTTTAAATCTGGCCATTGTAGTCAACTATCTGCAAGATGAAGCTTATTTACTTATAGAACCAAGTGAGGTTATTGGGTCTTCAGATATCAATTTAAAAGCGGTACATCTTGTAAGTAAAGATAGTAAGACATTAAGCTTAGAAGAGGTTAATCGCGAAGGGATGCTTAGTTTTTGTACAGATGTGTACGAATTGATTGTTGAAGGTTATAATTTCAAAATTGAAGTAGATGGAGAATGGCAGCCCATTTTCGATACGCCTGAAACTAAAGAGGCTTTCAGAATAACAGTTTCTGATTATTATAGGTTGACGAGGGTGTTTTAAATACGCTATTTCTTGCCGGATTTATTCCGGCACCTCTTGGATAAAAGGTTAAGCAGTCATTATTATAATTGGAGACCCCGGAATACTGGCAGGCAGGAAATCGGGGAGAAATGATGTCATAATATTGAGCACTCTTGCCGGATTTATTGCGGCACCTCTTGGATAAAGGATTTGGCAAGCAGTATATAAATTAAAGGCCCCGGAATACCTGCCGACAAGGCAGGAGTCCGGGGTGAGTTTCTTATGATAATGGAGCCTTAAGCTGCTCCGCCACCGTCATATTTCACATCGAGGATTCTATCTTCGATCATACCCAATGCAATCTTATCTTCACCCAGCACGTCAAAAAGCTCGAGGCATCTTCTTGAGACATATTCCTCTTCTATTTGCTCTTGAACGAACCATCTTAAAAATTCTTCTGTAGCTAAGTCTCCAACTTTTCTGCAAACACGTACCATATCATGGATTGCGTCAGTAACGGCAATTTCCATCTCCAAAGATTTTTCGAAAATAGTTCTTAGTTTATCAAACTCATGCTGAGATTCGCCCACTGACGGTGAAATAGCCTCACCCTCCATGTCTACCAAGTAGTGGAAGAACTTAAGCTGATGCTCTCTTTCCTGATTAGACTGGTTAAAAAAGAACTCTGCACAGTTGTCATAGCCATTTACATCGCACCATGCCGCCATAGCTAGGTAGGCAGCAGATGACTGTGCTTCCATTTTTATTTGCTTGTTGATCACATCAACTATTTCATCTTTTAAAACCGAGTGTCTTCTTAATATATCTTTCATATTATAATTTCTTTATTATACTTACTTCTACAACTACAAAGGAACGACAAAAGTTAAACCTCAGACAATTGAATTACAATTTAAAATGAGTCTAAAGAAATAACCGATTTTAAACAGCTTTTCGAACAAGCTGCTGATGAATCATACTATTGAGCTCCAACATTGTAAAGGCTCCCGCGAATAACTCCTTCAATTGAATAACATCATAAATTGTAAGTGCGAAAAGTCTGTCGCAATGAGGCATATAAACTATCTCAATGTCAGCGGTATTTTCTGCAAACATTGTTGATAAATCTATCTTCTGAATTTTTCTTTTGAAAGCAATGAGTTGGCAAACCCCAAACGATAAGATTTCTGTATTGAACCGAAGCGTGTATTGTTCTGAATTATCACACTGATAAAGGGAAGCCTGATTGGTTTCGTAAACTAATTCTAACACGTTATTCTTAGGTGCCGTCATATCTTTGGACATTTCTTACAATGTACGCCTTTCTTTTTATACTTCTTGCAGCACTTTTTAAGAACACAATCTTGATTGTCCATAGGCGTATTCTTTTCAAAAACATTGAAAGAGGAACCACAAGTTTCTTCAGTATGAAAATCTGCTATCATTATTTAGACTAATTCCAGATAGTAAATGTATGGAAATTATAAATAACCAGCAATAAGTTAGAGAAAATAATTTAAAAATGCCCTAAACCAACTTTAGAGTAGCCTTTTTTTAATTCCAAAGGGCTACATATTCACCTTTTGGGTCATGCTGCAGTCGCTGACTTTCTACATTAAATTCACGGCCATTTCTTGGGTCATTACCCACTCCAGCTATGTATGCCCAATTGAGCCAGATGCTGCATGGGTCATAATCTAGCAACGCGTGTTGATCCCACATA
>CAYGNU010000554.1:0-3332 GCA_964351175.1 uncultured Roseivirgaceae bacterium
CCTTGAGCCTAGTTGCGCTTCTTCCTCCGAAGCATGAAAAGGGGGGTTGCAGATCGAGAAATCTATATTATCCTCTCTGCTGATCACACCATAAAATACATCCTTAGCATTCTCTTGCAACTTGCATAGTATTTTGCCTTTTAGCGATGGGTTGGAATCGACAATATTCTGTGCTGACGCTATCGATTTAGGATCGATGTCTGATCCTATAAAATTCCAGCCATATTCTGTAACACCAATAATAGGATAGATGCAATTGGCGCCAACACCAATATCAAAACATGTTATCTTTTCGCCAGTAGGGATTTTGCCAAAATTCGTCTCGCTTAATAAGTCAGCAATATAGTGAAGGTAGTCGGCACGGCCGGGAATAGGAGGACATAAGTTTTCATCAGGAAACTCCCAATGCTTGATTCCATAATTATGATTTAGTAGCGCCTTATTTAATATCTTGACAGCAGCGGAATTGGAGAAGTCTACCGAATCGTCCCCATATTTATTGGGCTTGACATACGCCTTTAATTCAGGATTGGAGATGATCAATGCGCTTAAATCATATCGCTCACGATTCCTGTTTCGAGCATGCAACCTAACTTTTACTTCCTGACTTTTCTTTGATGACATGATTCAAATCTAAATTGATTTATTGAAGATAACGCTTCACTTTAGTGAGGTTTTGTTATTTCGTTCTTGGTTTGCCTCGCTCATACTGATTTGGCCATTGTGCAACTTCGTTCAGTTTGTCAGCTTCAATTAAAGGAAAGTATGGATTTCTTAGCATTTCTCTAGCCATAAAAATAAGATCGGCCTGGTTAGCCTTCAGAATTTCTTCTGCTTGAAATGCATCAGTGATCAAACCAACAGCACCAGTGGGTATTGCAACTTCATGCTTTATTTTTTCAGCAAAGGGTACTTGATAGTTTGGTTTTACATCAATTTTTTGCTCTTTAACTACGCCACCTGAGGAGCAATCAATCAGGTCAACACCAAGGTCCTTTAATAGCTTAGCGACTTTTATCGAATCATCTATTGTGTGACCGCCTTTAGCCCACTCATCAGCAGTGATGCGAACAAATAGCGGCATATCCTCAGGCATGATGGCACGAATGCCATTGGTTATTTCAATTAAAAGCCGGACTCGATTTTCAAAAGAGCCACCATATTCATCTTGTCTTATATTTGTCTGTGGTTATATAAACTGGTTAAGTAAGTATCCATGTGCTGCGTGGATTTCAATTACATTAAAGCCAGCTTTTATAGCTCTTTCGGCAGCTTGAGTGAAGAATATAACAAGTCCTTTAATTTCTTTGACTGTTAGTTCTGATGGTATGATATCATCTTCATTAAAAGGGATAGGAGATGGCGCAACAGTTTGCCAGCCACCTTTGAAGGCATTTAATTGCTTACCACCTTCCCAAGGAGGACAGCCACTTGCTTTTCGGCCTGCATGTGCCAGTTGAATACCAACGTTAACACCTTGCTTCTTAATGAAGTTAGTGATGCGTTGCAGCGGTTCAATTTGTTCATCAGACCAAAGGCCAAGGTCTCCAGGAGAGATTCTTCCCTCTGGTGTGACGGATACTGCCTCTGTAAAAACAAGTCCTGCACCACCAACAGCTCTAGAGCCCAGGTGTACCAAATGCCAGTCATTGGCCATGCCATTTTCCGCACTGTATTGACACATTGGCGAGACTACAATTCTGTTTTTTAATTCGAGACCGCGAAGCTGACAAGGAGAATAAAGAATGGACATATTTTATAATTGTTATTAGAATCGTGCTTTGTAAAGCTCACTTTAAAATTAACCCACTTGATTCACAAATTGTTGCAAAGATTGGTTTATGATAATAGGAATATGGTTTGTAGGTACTAAATCGTCTTTCGATTACCTCCCCGGACCTGTTCAGGGTTCTATGTGCTACGAAATGACTTAATTATTATTCTCCCTGAATTCCTGCCTGCCGCAGGCAGGTATTCTCGGGCCTCTTTCTATAAGTTGAATTTAACAAGGAGGTGCCGGAACAAGCTTTGCTCCGCTGAAGCTATGCGAAAGCGATGTCCGGCAAGAGCTAGGTGACAAAGGGCGCTCGTTGACAGCAAACAAAAAAGCCATCCGCTAGCTAGCGGATGGCTATTGATAATAACTATAAGGAACCTCTATTTCTTGTTCATAACATTATTCTGCTGATCAATAGACTCTTGGTGAACAGCTTTGAGGTACTTCTCCATAAACTCATCACTCAAGCCTACTTTACGACCTTTGGTAAAAGCCTTCTCTAAAATCTCCTCCCATCTTTTGGTCTGTAAAATGGACATGTTATTTTCCTTTTTAAAGGCTCCGATCTTTTGAGCGACTTCCATTCTTTGCGCGAACAAAGCCATAATCTCATCATCATATTTGTCAATCTGGCTTCTGAAAGCCGAAAGTCCTGAAATACTGCCATTCTCAGGAACATTATTTCTTAAAATTAAATCGTTGATCATTTCACCAACTCTTTCAGGTACCACCTGCTGCTTGGCATCACTCCATGCATTATCAGGATCAATGTGAGATTCGATCATCACACCATCGAAATTCAAATCTAATGCCTCCTGGGCTACATCAAATAGCATATGTCTGTTGCCACAAATGTGACTAGGATCACAGATCATAGGTAGGTTAGGGAACCTTCTTTTTAGTTCTATTGGTAGTTGCCACTGAGGAGCATTGCGGTATTGCTTCTCACCATATTTTGCGAAGCCCCTATGGATACCACCAATTTGTGTTATCCCTGCCTGCTGAATTCTTTCTATAGCACCTATCCATAATTCAAGATCAGCATTAAGAGGGTTTTTGATCAATACCGGAATGTCAACACCTTTTAAAGCATCAGCAATTTCCTGTACAGAAAAGGGGTTTACTGTAGTTCTCGCACCAATCCATAATACATCAACACCATGCTTCAAGGCATCCTGCACGTGTGCAGCAGTAGCTACCTCTACCGTGGTAGGAAGTCCCGTGGCTACTTTTGCTTTTTGCAACCACTTTAAACCGATAGTACCTATACCTTCAAAGTTGTTCGGTCTTGTACGTGGTTTCCAGATTCCTGCTCTCAGCATGTCTACCTTCCCAGTGGCTTTTAAACGCATGCAGGTTTCCATTACTTGTTCTTCAGTTTCAGCACTACAAGGCCCACTGATCACGATAGGTCTTTCCACTCCCGGGAACCACTCTGTTATTGGGGGTAATTTCTTTAAAGCTTCCATATTAATTATTTAAAGCGGCCTCCTGACCTTTAAGTTCTATTCCGTCCAAAATTCTTTTTATCTCGTTTGCTGAGGCAATATGCTCA
>CAYGNU010000555.1:0-3328 GCA_964351175.1 uncultured Roseivirgaceae bacterium
GTATATGTGTCAGGTTTCTGAAATCTTGAACAAATCTAATTAACCCCTGGCTTCTCTTTTTTATAGTTTGAACAGCCAGATGCAAATCAGCAATATCCTCATTACTAATGGCATTTATTTCCTGATCATTACTCAACTGATCATTTAATTCATCTTCTACGGTGTTTGCCAATGAACTGATTGGCGTTACTGAATTCATGATCTCATGCGTCAAAACCCTAACTAGGTTTTGCCAAGCTTCCATTTCTTTCTCCTCCAACTCATTTTGGATGTTCTGGATTGAGATTAACTTGTACATCTTCCCACGCAAAGTAAGTTCAATAGCATAGATTGCCAATTGTACTATATCACCGCCAATCTCCATCCTTAACAAATCACGCCCACCAGTCCTGAGTCTTACAATTGTGTCAACAAGATTTTCATTGAGGGTTTTGAGATCGCTGATATTCTCAAGTTGACTCACTTTCAACAACTTTTTAGCGGCTGTATTGATAATTTGAATCTTCCCCTTTTTATTAAAAGTAATTAGACCTATACCTATATGCTGGACAATATTTTTTAGGTATTGATAATCAGCCTCCTTCTCTTTTCGTGCTTCTTGTAAATTCCGAAGCACCTTGTTTAATGCAGCATTGAGTCGATTTAATTCTGGATTATCAAAGTCTGTTTTGTACCTGTGTGTAATGTCGTCATTTTCTATTGACTCAAGGAAAACAAGAATATCTTCATTACCTCTTTTAACATATTTTATAAGTGAAATAACCTGAAGTCCCAATAGAATTACCAGTATAAGTTCAGTAATTATATATCCATCAGAGGAAATAAGAAATGCCAAGGAGAAGATAGTTACCAATAAGGCACCTACCCTAAAAAGAACAGCTGTTTTTACATCACTAAAGTCCATGCTTCTCTAGCCTTCTGTAAAGAGACGCACGCGTGAGCCCTAACTCTTTTGCTGCTTTTGAAATATTACCATCATGAATATTGATAGCTCGTTTAATTACATTTCTTTCTACATCGTCAAGGTTAAGGTTGTCGGTAATTACGTCATCATTGGAATTTTGACTGCCTTTAAGAAAGAAAAAGTCATTAACCTCCAATGTTTGATTGTCGCTCATAATTACCGCTCTTTCAATAGCGTGCTGAAGCTCTCTAATATTACCCGGCCATTGATATTTTTGAAGACTTATGATTGCGTCAGGTGAAATTCCCATAATTTCTTTCCTGTACTTTTTGGTGTAGTTGGCTAAAAAGTGGCTTGCCAATAAAGGGATATCTTCCAACCTGTCGCGCAAGGGAGGAAGTTTGATTTCTACAGTATTAATTCTATACAAAAGATCCTGTCTGAAAGTACTTTCATTAACCATGTCATGTACATTCATATTTGTAGCACATACCAAGCGAATGTCAATCGGAATAGCAGTATTTGAGCCTATTCTTGTCACTTCTCGATTTTGTAGAACGGTTAATAACTTTGACTGAAGCGGCATGCTTAAATTGCCTATTTCATCTAAAAATAGTGTTCCTCCATTAGCAAGTTCAAATCTACCCGCACGATCATCTTTTGCATCGGTAAAAGAGCCTTTTTTATGACCAAAAAGTTCGCTCTCAAATAAGGTCTGGGTGATAGCACCCATATCTACCCCTATAAAGCTTTGATTTTTGCGCAAAGATCTCTGATGAAGGGCACGTGCTACCAGCTCTTTTCCAGTTCCATTTTCACCTAAAATGAGCACATTAGCATCAGTTTTTGCTACTTTCTCAATTAGATTAAATACTTCATTGATAGAGGAACTTGAGCCAATTATATCTTTAAATGGTTGATTAAGATCAGCCTCCAACTGTTCCTTTGCCTTCTTCAGTTTGTCAACTTCTTTGTAAGATTTTTTTAATTTTATGGCTGTAGATACAGTAGCAAGAAGCTTTTCATTTTGCCATGGTTTAAGAACAAAATCTGTGGCGCCTTCTTTTAAAGCTTTTACGGCCATTTCAACATCACCAAAGGCAGTTATTAAAATAACAACGGCATCCGGATCATGCTCTAATATTTGACTTAACCAGTAGTAACCTTCCTTACCACTTGTAATGTCCTTACTAAAGTTCATATCTAGTAAGATCACGTCATAAGTATCATTGTTAAGTAGAAAAGGAATTTTCTTGGGGTTCTTTTCAATAATTACCTGATGGGCATGCTTTTTCAATAACAGCTTTGCTGCTAAGAGCACATCCTCATCATCATCGATCATTAAGATTTTGCCGAATTCTTTTTCCACTAGTTGTTTGTTTAGGTTTACACTTTGATGCTAAAAATAGTGCCAAGTCCCTACAGTCCTAAAATAACCGATTTGGATACTAAGTATGTACTAAAATGCACAATAATGTTCGTAATCGAACACTAAACAAGAATAATGTTTATTATTCTTGTTTCTTCAGAGATGTGTATGTTAACTTTAGTAAAAAACCACCAAACGATATGAAAAAGATACTATTATTTATTTCTATACTGGCTTATACATCAGGAGTTTACGCCCAATGCAATCCTTATTATGATTTTAAAGAGGGTGCTAGTTGGGAGATCACTAACTATAATGCTAAGGATAAAGTTTCTGGAAGGCAGATGAACACCATTAAAACAATGGAAGAGTTGAGTAATGGATGGAACGCTGAAATGAATATGAAAAGTTATGATAAAAAAGATGAGCTGATTTTTGATAAAGATATTGAAGTGGGCTGTGAAGGTGGAGTTATTAAACTAGATATGAACAGGTTTTTCCCAGAGGAGACTATGCAGGCATTTAAGGATATGGACATGAATATTGAGACCACAAATCTGGAAATCCCTTCTGATTTGGAAGTAGGAAAAGTATTAAATGACGGCTCTATTAAAATGAGTGGAAGTATTCCATTTACAATGGAAGTTAATATTACTAATAGGAAAGTAGTAGGCAGGGAATCTGTTACTACTTCTGCAGGCACTTTTGATTGCTACAAAATCACCTATACAGTAAAATCTAAATCGATAATGTCTATGGAAAGCAAAGGTGCAGATTGGATAGCTGAAAATGTGGGAATGGTAAAATCAGAGAATTATAACAAAAATGATAAGCTTCAAGGTTATAGCCTTTTAACAAAAATGAATTGACCAAGCCTGCTGAATTAATGCATTATCGTGATATATTACATGATTGCTAATCATATATTAATGTTTTAACAATGAATTATTGAAGCTTTTGAAGAAAAGTACTTTTTTTATGATAAAAGCTTACATCTTGAAAACCTTTTTTGGAAAATTATGTTATATTAGCAGTGTTGTTATTGGGAGAACTTG
>CAYGNU010000556.1:0-3327 GCA_964351175.1 uncultured Roseivirgaceae bacterium
GTTTAATGCAGTTGGTTCCAGAAACAGGTCGAAGATTTGGAGCAAAAAACTTGTACAATCCTGAGCAAAATATACTAGCAGCTGGTAATTTTTTACAATACCTAGACGGGCTGTGGTCTAAGACTATTAAGGATGAAGATGAGCGCAAAAAGTTTGTTTTAGCCTCATACAATGTTGGTTTAGGTCATGTTGAAGATGCTAGAAATCTAGCAGATAAATATGGAGCTGATCCAACTGAATGGGATGGCAATGTAGAAAAGTATTTATTGTTAAAGAAGACAAAAGAATATTTCACAGACCCCATTGTAAATTCAGGCTATTGCAGAGGTGATGAGCCTGTAAATTATGTTAGAGATATTCTTCTCTATTATGAACAGTATAAACAGTTAATAAATAGCTGAAATAACCTCAAAAATTATATTTTAGCAGAAGTCACATTAAACTATAAAGATATGTCGCTTTCTAAGATGGATAGCCTATACAAGGAGTACACTCAAATTAGATTTTTGGATGTAAATAAGGAGCAATTTATTTATATCGCTCACCTTTTACCTTCATGTATTTTGGTGATGAGTGATGGACTTTTGGATTCTGAAGAATGGCTAACCTTAAAACAGCTTTCTAAAATATTAGGTGACGAGTTTGCTAGCGATGACTTAGGAACAGATGAGAAAGAAGAGAACCTGATGCTCATCTATAAAGCTGAGATAAGGTATCTTTTAAAGCATAGAGAAATTTGGGAACAGAAATTTCTAGGAGCACTGAAAGAATATTTACCTACTAATCCAGCCTCTGTTGACTTTCTTAATGAAACACTAGACCTATTTGCTGGTCCGGATGCTGATCCAGAGCCTGACGAAAAAGCTAACTACGACAAGATAAAAAAGGAATTAGGGCTATAACTGATTAACAATGCTCTGAAAGTCTAGAGACTCCCAGTTCTTGTGTATATTATTTTGAGCCATCACTTTATCCATGATGGCTTTTTGCTTTTTACCCATTTCTAATGCTTCAGAATATCGCATCTGCTCCTTAAAGGTCACCATCGAATAAAGTGGAACCCATTGCTGAGGATATAGATCTGATAATTTTGCTTCTATCTGTTTTCTAAGCAGAAAGTTGTCATCAGCTACTAAATCCCTCATTTCAATGAAATTTTGCAAAGCAAGGTCTGAAATGGCGTCCGCATCTGGCTTTCTTAACTTCTGATATGCAGGCAATAATTTATCCCAATCATCTTCATATTCATCCAACATTTGGTTCAATACTCGACAATCTTCAAATCCACTGTTCATGCCTTGACCGTAAAATGGAACTATGGCATGTGATGCATCACCAATAATTAATGTACGGTTTTTTACCCAAGGAAAACTTTTTACAGTTACCAATGACGATGTTGGGTTGCGATGGTAGTCTTTCATCAATGAAGGCATTAGCTCTACAGCATCAGGAAATGTGCTTTCGAAAAAGGCCTTTATTTTCTCATCAGTATCTAATGATGCAAAAGATGTTTCGCCTTCGAATGGAAAGAAAAGTGTACAGGTAAAACTGGCATCTTGATTGGGGAGTGCAATGAGCATAAACTTGCCTCTCGGCCAGATATGCAGTGCATTCTTTTCAATTTGAAAACCTCCATTTAATGCAGCAGGTATTGACAGTTCTTTATAACCATGTTCGATATAATGCTGAGAGTAATTGAACCTATCGGTACGCTGCATTAATCTTCTTATCACTGAAAAAGCACCATCGGTACCCAAAATAAGGTCCGCTTGATATTTCCCTCTTTTACCATCCTTTTCAAAGAATAGAATGCTTTCTTCAAAGTTGGCACCAACACATTTGTGTTCAAAATGGAACCTTACGCCATTTTTTTCTGCCTCATTGATCAAAACTTCATTAAGTCCACCTCTGGAAATAGAATTAATGGCTTGTCCTTCACGACCATAGGGTTGAAACTTCAAAAACCCTTCCTGATCATGCATCATCCTGCCACGCATCGGGATCACCATTTTCTCGACTATAGATTCTAGGCCAACTTCTTTTAAGGGAAGCCACCCTCGGTTACTTAAGGCCAAGTTTATAGACCTGCCACCTGCCAGATTCGCATTTCGCCTATCTGGTCTACCTTCAAAAATATTGACAGTATAGCCCCTTTTGGCTAAGTAAATGCCCATCAACGAGCCTACTAATCCGGCTCCTACAATTCCAATTTTCTTTACTTGCTTCATCCGATTAAAACTTTTTTCATTATCGAATAGAAATTAAAAACATCTTCAAATGTATTATATAATGGCACTGGTGCCACTCTGATTACTTCAGGCTCGCGCCAGTCTGCAATCACACCTTCTTGAGTAAGTGTATCAAAAACCTTCTTGCCTTCTTTCTTTACCACAAGAGATAGTTGACAACCTCTTTCTTTATTATTTTCTGGAGTTAATATCTGAACATATTCGGACAGATCACTTTTAATTAAAGACTCTAAAAAACCGGTAAGATGTAAACTCTTAGCTCTTAACTTATCTAGACCAACCTCATTGAAAATTTGCAGTGAAGCCATATGCGCAGCACTTGACAAGACATTAACGTTACTCTGCTGCCAGCCATCTGCTCCTTTCATAGGGATGAAACCCTTCTCCATTTTAAAACGCTCTTCTTCACTATGACCCCACCAACCTGCAAATCTTGGCAGATCAGGATTATTGGCATGGCGATCATTTACATAAATACCACTAACTCCACCTGGGCCTGAATTGAGATATTTATAACTGCACCAAGCAGCAAAGTCAGCTCCGCTCTCATCAAGATCAACTGGAACATTTCCTGCCGCATGAGCCAGATCAAAACCAACCTTAGCTCCCGCTTTATGTCCCGCTTCTGTAATTGATTTTAAGTCAAAATATTGACCCGTATAATATTGTACACCACTAAAAAGTACCAAAGCAATACTATCTGCATTTTCCTCTATCGTTTCTACAATATCAGAAGTTCTTAGTGTTGCTTCACCCTCCCTTGGTTTAATTTCTATAATTGCTTCATCTGGATCAAATCCATGAAATTTGACCTGACTTTCAACAGCATATTGGTCCGAAGGAAAAGCTCCAGCTTCCATGACAATTTTGATTCTTTTTCCTGCAGGTCGGTAAAAAGATACCATCATTAAATGTAGGTTGGTAGTCAGGTTATTCATTGACACCACCTCGCTAGGTTTAGCTCCTAATATGGCTGCTAGCGCTTCCTTTGAAAATTTATGATAATGAAACCAAGGTCTCTTTTTTGCATGAAAATGCCCTTCAACCCCTAACTCTTCCCAATCGAGAAGCTCTTCTT
>CAYGNU010000557.1:0-3326 GCA_964351175.1 uncultured Roseivirgaceae bacterium
CCTTCTAAGGATTAGTCGTTAGAAGTTGAATATTGGATTAAATTTAATATTTAATTCTACAGGCAGATTTTTTCTGTAAAAACCTATGATATTAACTTCATATTTCTTTGTTTGGCCTATCGAACGGCCAATTTTCTCATACATTCTAGTATCCGTAACGGGTTTTAAAACAGATGCTATGACAAGTTTTGGTTGTTCCATTGAAAGTAATGATAAAGATAAATCACGAATCGTAGATGGAATTAAAGGAAATAGTAGAAAAAGCATGGGATGATAGGACCTTATTGAAGGATAAGGATGTGCAGATTGCTATCAAAACAATTGTTGATGACCTTGATCAGGGGATTAGGAGAGTAGCCGAACCTGATGCTTTAGGGTGGAAAGTTAACGAATGGATTAAAAAGGCTGTAATTCTTTATTTCCCTTTACGTCAAATGAAGACCATTGAAGTTGGTCCGTTTGAATTTCATGATAAAATAAAATTGAAAACGAATTATGAGAAGCTCGGAGTTCGCGTTGTACCACATGCTGTAGCTCGATACGGTTCTTTTATTAACAGAGGGGTGGTACTCATGCCTTCATATGTAAATATTGGAGCCTATGTTGATGAAAATACCATGGTGGACACTTGGGCAACAGTAGGTAGCTGCGCTCAGATTGGTAAAAATGTGCATTTAAGTGGTGGAGTAGGTATAGGTGGTGTTTTAGAACCAGTACAGGCTGCTCCAGTTATTATAGAAGACAATGCCTTCATAGGATCAAGATGTATTGTCGTAGAAGGTGTTAGGATTGGTAAAGAGGCAGTGCTAGGGGCTAATGTTGTACTTACCGCTAGTTCAAAGATTATAGATGTCTCTGGTGATAAGCCTGTGGAAACAAGAGGGTATGTACCTGAACGATCTGTGGTTATACCGGGTTCATATACTAAGAAATTCCCTGCCGGAGAATATAATGTTCCGTGCGCTCTGATCATTGGTAAACGTAAAGAGAGCACAGACAAGAAGACCTCTTTAAATGATGCGCTGCGCGAAAACAATGTGGCGGTGTAATTTGGCACTTACTTTGTTTACGATAGTGGTATAAAAGATAGTTATCCAATATGAAAAATCTCTTACTACTTATTTTAATCGGATTTGTTTCATCAGCATTTATGTCTGGTGATGAGCCTTCTTATAGAATTCTTGATTATAATAATTTTGGCCGCGGAGAGCGACTAGAGTTTAAAGTGAATTTTGGAATATTTACCATTGGTGAAGCGGAAATGATCATTGATGATAAGTTTTATAAGGTTAATCATCGTGAATGCTATAAGATAGACATTTTTGGTAGAACAAGTGGGATGGTAGATTGGGTAGCTAATGTAAATGATCATTGGGGTGCTTATGTTGATTCGGCTGCTCTAGTGCCACATATTTCATATAGAAACATAAGAGAAGGCAAGTATAAAAAAGATGAGGTCGTGCGTTTTGATCATAGGGTTAATTTGATTGAAACAAAAGTTGCTGATAAAAAGACTGGCAAGTTTAAAGAGCCTAAGGTGTACGTTTCACAAGGTGAGGTCAGAGATATGATGGCTGGAGCCCTGTACTTAAGAACCATAGACTTTTCAAAAATGAAGAAAGGAGATAAGTTCGTAATAAATGGGTTCTTCGAGGATACTTTTTATGATTTGGAGATGATTTATCGTGGAAGAGAAAAAGTTAAAACTAAAGCCGGTAAATTTAATGCAATAAGACTTGCTCCAGTGGTGCCAAATAATGAATTGTTTGATGGTGAAGATTCAGTAATCGCTTGGGTTACTGATGACGAAAATAGAATCCCTCTTAAGATACAGGCCAAAATGTTTATTGGAAATGTTAGTGTTGAACTTTCTGATTTTAAGAATACCAAACATGCTGTCAGTAGCTTGATAAAATAAGAAAACAAAAAATTAATAGATTGAAAATAGGACAGGTTCGCTTGCCCTATTTTTTTGTGTTATATTCATACTATGAAAATTACTTTTCTTTGTATTGCAATTCTATTATCCCCGTTTCTAAATGCACAAAATGGAGATAGGCTTATTAAATTTCAATCTGAAGATGGAGTAATTATTACTGCAGATCTGTACATGATTCACCCTGAAAGCGCACCATTTATAGTTTTATTTCATCAGGCAAACTGGAGTAGAGGTGAATACAACGAAATATCACCAGAACTTAATAACCTAGGATACAATTGCCTTTCTGTTGACTTAAGGTCAGGTGGTGTGGTGAATAACGTTACTAATCAGACAAAGTTAAACGCTACTAAAGCTATGAAATCAACTCAATATGTTGATGCTTTAGCTGACATGAGAGCTGCTATTACTTATGCAAAAAAGAATTTTGCTGCAGGTAAACTCATTATTTTTGGGAGTTCCTATTCATCTTCTTTGGCATTGAAGCTGGCTGCGGATATGAATAAAAGTGTTGATGCTGTTATAGCTTTTTCTCCAGGCGAGTATTTTGTAGCCCAAGGAAAGCCAAGGGACTATATTACTTCTGTTGGGGGTAGCATCAGTCAACCTACATTTATAACTTCCGCAAAGTCTGAAAAGGGTAATTGGTGGGGGATATATGTTTCCATCACTTCAGATAATAAAACCTATTATCTTCCAGAAACAACTGGCAATCATGGTGCAAAGGCTCTTTGGAGGCAGAATTCTGATTCAGATGGTTACTGGCAAGCGTTAAAATCCTTTCTTGCTTCAATTTGAAATAATTTATTCTTTAACTTTACGTTTGTAAAAGGCTGTATCAAAGCACTTCGTAGAAATTACGGTACTTGATACAGCTTATTTTTATTATAAAGATTGATATGAAGAACGTTTTTGTTGTGCTTTTTGCACTAACCATTATTTCTTGTAGTAATGAAAATTCTAAAAATGGAGATAAATTCTATAGTAGTGGAGAGTTTGAAAAGGCTGTAGAGGCATATACTATTTATTTGAATACCGAGCCTAGAGACATTAAAACTATATACAACAGAGGCAGAGCTTATGAAGAATTAGGCAAGTATGATCTCGCTCTTAAGGACTTCAACCGAGTTATTAAAGAAGACCCTTTGAATGTGAATGCTCATTTGAGCATCATGTCTGACTATTATGATCGACTTAATGATTATGAGAATACAGTCTTCTTTGCAGAGAAGGTGCTTAAATTAGATGAAACTAACGCCAATGCATTTACCCTAAAAGGGAAGGCTCATCAAAAACTAGGAGAACTTCAGGAGGCACTTACTGCCTATAATGCTGCTATAAGCGTAGATAAAGAGTATGCTGAAGCCTATTTGTCACGAGGTGCATT
>CAYGNU010000558.1:0-3326 GCA_964351175.1 uncultured Roseivirgaceae bacterium
AAGAGGTATTGTTGCAGATAACCCTGATAAGGCATTAGCTGCAGCCAAAGAACTTCATAAAGATACCGGAACAGATTGGTATGTAATTAAAGCACAGATTCACGCTGGCGGAAGAGGAAAAGGCACCGTTAAGGAAACCGGATCCCATGGTGTTGTTCTTGCTAAATCCATTGATGAAGTTTCTGAAAAGGCCAAAAACATTTTGAATGGCACTTTGGTGACGCACCAGACTGGTGAAGAAGGAAAAAAAGTAAATAAAATATTAATTGCTGAGGATGTTTACTATCCTGGTGAATCAGAAGTTAAAGAATTCTATATAAGTATTCTTCTTGATAGAGCAAAAGGCTGCAACGTAATCATGGCTTCTACCGAAGGTGGAATGGACATTGAAGAAGTAGCAGAACATACTCCTGAAAAAATTATTAAAGAATGGATAAATCCTTCAGTAGGACTTCAAGCATTTCAAGCTAGAAAAATCGCATTCTCATTAGGTCTTGAAGGTAATGCCTTTAAAGAGATGGTGAAGTTTATTTATTCTCTTTACAGTGCATACGAAGGTACAGATTCATCAATGTTTGAGATCAATCCAGTTCTTAAAACATCTGACAACAAAATACTAGCCGTTGATGCTAAGGTGAACTTAGATGACAACGCTTTATACAGACATAAAGACTTAGTTGAATTAAGAGATTTAAGTGAAGAAGATCCTGCAGAAATTGAAGCAGGTAAATCAGGATTGAGTTATGTAAAGCTTGATGGTAATGTAGGTTGTATGGTGAATGGTGCTGGACTTGCTATGGCAACCATGGACATCATAAAACTTTCTGGCGGTGAGCCTGCCAACTTTTTGGATGTAGGTGGAGGCGCCAATGCTGAAACAGTAGAGGCAGGCTTTAGAATCATCTTAAAAGACCCTAATGTAAAAGCTATATTGATTAACATCTTTGGTGGAATTGTAAGATGTGACAGAGTAGCCAATGGTGTTGTAGAAGCCTATAAAAAAATAGGAAATATTGAAGTGCCAATAATAGTGAGGTTGCAAGGTACTAATGCAGAAGAAGGAGCTAAAATCATCGAAGAATCTGGATTAAAGGTATTCTCGGCCATCTTGTTAAAAGATGCTGCTGCAAAAGTTAGAGAAGTATTAAGCTAACAAGCAATATTTTTATTTAGCATCCGTAGTTCAACTGGATACCTGCTTGCCAATGGCATGGCCTGCCTGCCGGCAAGGCAGGGAATACCAAGTTTTTGTTAAACTATGAATAAAAAGTATTTTACATACATCCTTAAAAGCAAGAACTTTGATAAATTTTATATTGGAAATACAGAAAATCTAGTTAAAAGAGTAAAGGAACATAATGCTGGTAAAACAAAGTCGATTAAAGCATTTATTCCATATGAATTAATTTATTATGAAATCTTTGATTCACGAACTGAGGCTGTATTAAAGGAAAAATATTTTAAGTCAGGTGTCGGGAGAGAATATTTAAAAGAAAAATTGATAAATGCATCCGTAGTTCAACTGGATAGAATACCAGATTTCGGCTCTGGGGGTTGAGGGTTCGAATCCTTCCGGATGCACAAAAATCATCGTTAAACTATTGAATATAGATAACGATGATTTTTTGTTTATTAGCAAAAAGGGCTATTAATTCACTTTTGAATTTTAAATCAACAACTTTATTCTTAAATTCAAGTTGAATTGTATAAATCAATGAAGAAATTACTATTAATACTTTTTGTATTCATCTCTTTAGCCGAAGTATTTGGTCAAAGTTTTTATAACTATAGGAGAGGTAGGAATATAATTGCAAGTGTAGGGACAGGTACGTCAACTTACTTTGGTGATTTAAAAAATAGGGGAGATTATTTTGACACAAAACCCAATATCAATTTAGGCTTGCAATATGTGTTCACAGATAGAATTGCTGTCCGTGCAGAAGCTCAGTGGTTTAAATTAGCTGGTGATGATGCCGATTCAAACGATGAAGAATTAAGAAACAGAAACTTATCATTTACCTCAAATAATCTTGAAATTAATGTAGTTGGAATGATCAATCTCTTTCCTTACGGGATCAGATACTACCAGAGACCAGCATTTAATCTTTATGGTTTTGCAGGAATAGCCTATTTATATTTCAATCCAATGGCAGAGTATGAAGGTCAAAAGTATGCGTTGCAACCTATAAATACTGAAGGTGCAAACTATAGCAGATCAACAATAGTGATACCCTATGGAATAGGAATGAAATACAAAGTAAATCCGTTCTTCAACTTGGTAATAGAAGGAGGATTTAGACAAACATTCACGGACTATTTGGATGATGTAAGTGATAAATATATTGACAATAGTACATTCACTAATCCTACTCACGCTATACTTGCCGATAGAGGGCAGGAGTTGGGAAATAATCCTAAAAATGCAGGCAGTATTAGAGGTAATCCTGATAGAAACGATAACTATTTCATTTTAAGCGCAAAGATTGAATTCTACTTACCCCCACAAATTCTAAATTTTTCAGGCAAAAAACGGCCAGGAAAAAACAAACAAAGATCAAGACGAAGATGATTATTATCTTAAAATTAATCTAATAATTCAAAGATGGAGCTATTACTCTTGTATTCTGGAACAAGGGTCTTCATACTTCTTACAAGCGAAATATCAGCAACATTATTCTTTACTTGAGCTCTCAATTCTTCAATAGAATTGTTTATCAAATCATAATCTTGCGATGATACTTTGGCGATCAAAATTTTCTCGTGGTGAGTAGCTAATGTATTTTCAGTATTTGCCAATAATTCTTCATAAAGTTTCTCGCCTTGTCTCAATCCAGTATAAATGATGTCAATATCTTCAAATGGTTCAAAACCAGACAACCTAATCATTTTTTTTGCTAAATCAGCTATCCTTACTGATTCACCCATATCAAACAAAAATATCTCTCCCCCCTTGCCCATGCATCCTGCTTCTAATATCAATTCACAAGCCTCACTAATGGTCATGAAATAACGAGTTATATCAGGATGAGTAACGGTAATAGGTCCGCCAGATTCAATCTGTCTTTTAAAATGTGGAATAACAGAACCATTTGAGCCCAATACATTACCAAATCTTGTGGTAATAAAGGCTGTTCCTTTTTGAGTATTACCCAAAGATTGAACAAACATTTCAGCTATTCTTTTAGAGGCCCCCATCACATTTGTTGGGTTTACTGCTTTATCAGTCGACACCATCACGAATTTATCAACACCACATTTCACAGCTAATTGAGCTAAGTTTTGTGTTCCAAAAATATTGCAAGTAACAGCTTCATAGGGATTTTCTT
>CAYGNU010000559.1:0-3326 GCA_964351175.1 uncultured Roseivirgaceae bacterium
CTCGTTTACAACTGGTGATATGGCCATCATGGATGAAGCAGGGTGCTTCAAAATTGTAGATAGAAAGAAACATATGATCAATGTTTCTGGATTTAATGTGTACCCTAACGAAATTGAAAATGTCATAGCAAATCACGATAAGGTTTTGGAAGTAGCTGCTATAGGCGTTCCTGATCCTAAATCAACAGAGGCAGTGAAGGTATTTGTTGTAAAAAGTGATCCATCTTTGACTAAAGAGGAAATTGATTTATACTGCGATGAAAATCTTACTGGATACAAAAGGCCAAAGTATATTGAATTTAGGGATGAGCTACCCAAGTCAAACGTTGGCAAAATAATCCGCAGAGAATTGAGAGAAGAAACCAAGGCCTAGTTTACGCGCAAAAAATTTCTAGTTTTGCGAAAATTTTAAACACTAGGTGAGGCTATTTCAATTGATTAAAAGTTACTACAATTTACATCCTTTAAGGACTATATTGTTGGTAGCGCTTTTTATTAGAGTTCTGGCAGCAATATTCGCTAAAGGATATGCTTTTCACGATGATCATTTCTGTGTAACTAGAGTTGCCCAAAGTTGGGCAAATGGCATCCCTCATTGGCTAGAGTCTGATCTTCCTCCAAAACACAGTATGTTTTATGCAGGTATCAACGCTGCTATTATGTGGGTATCTGAATCAATAGGGATTGAAGATACTTATGCTAAAACTACTGTTTTAAGACTTGTTCACGCGCTTTATTCAATGCTTATTGTGTGGTTTGTATACAAAATCACATTGTTCTTATCAGATAGAAAAAAGGCCCTCTTAGCCACTTGGATAGTGGCTCTACTTTGGTTTATGCCTTATATGAGTGTTAGGTTTCTTGTCGAAATGGTCTGCATACCTCCTATGTTAGCAGGTATTTTTTACGTTCTTAAGGCATCAAATGGGAATGAAAAACGAGTGCTACTCTGGCTTGCTGCTGGTGCACTATTTGGAATAGCATTCACTTTTAGAATGCACACTATTCTATTTGCTGGAGGTATGGGTCTTGTATTACTTTATCAAAGGCAATGGAAAGGCAGTATACTCTTTACAATTGGATATTTAATAGCTGCGTTTTTAATTATCGGTGTATCTGACACTATTTTATTTGATTACCCATTCCACTCATTAGTTGAGTATTTTAGATATAACTCTGCCAATGCTAATAATTTCATTTCAGGGTCACCTTTTAAGTTTGCACTAACTACTTTAGGTTTCTTGGTTCCACCAGTAAGTGTTTTGTTGATGTTTGGATTTGCGAGAAGTTTTAAAGTGTCACCGGCTATTTTCTTAGCGGTATTAGTATTTTTTGTTTTTCACTCGTCCTTTCCTAATCAGCAGGAAAGATTCATCTTACCAATGTTTCCATTGGTAATTATTATGGGTACCATTGGCTGGCAAAAATTCAGGGAACAATCCAAATTTTGGGCAAAGTATCCTAGGCTTTTAAGTGGTTTATGGACTTTCTTTTGGGTTGCTAATATACTGGTTGCCTTCACACTAGCATTTACATTTATTAAGAAGGATAGGGTAGATCCACTACATTATTTATCTCAAAAAACGGATGTAAAATCTGTGATTGTAGAAAATGAAAAGAGTGTAAAACAGGTGCCTGTATACTTTTTAGGTGATAATGCTTCTGATTATCAGGAATGGGATAAGAGTATTCTAGGGATAAATAAACTAATTGAATCAAAGGCTTATCTTGATGATAATTACAAGGTGGTATTTTCATTTCCTGCCAGCAAATCTCAAGAGGAACTGAAATTTGAATTAGAACGATCGGGTAAACATCCTAATTACATAATACTCCAGGGAGGTGATAATTTGGATAAAAGGATCAATAGAGTTCTTCCTCTTTTAGAAGGTAAGAAGCTAGTATTAGAAACTGTAGTGGAACCATCAAATATCGATAAGCTCTTACATTACTTTAACCCCAGAGTTCATAGAGATCAGACGGCATTTGTATATAAAGCTGAGTAATTATTTACCTGTTTTCCAAGCAAATCCAAATCCAAATATGGTACGAGAATCAATTGAGGGCTCTCTATTGTACAAGTTAAAGCCATAAATAGCGTCTAGTTGAATCTTATTTGATAGCAGGTAAGTCAGACCAAAGTCCATATCAAATGTATTACTACCAGTCGATGAGATGTTATAAAATTCAACAAATGAACCTAGTTTATCAGTAACTGAAAGGCCAAGAACTGTGGTAATTGTAAATTGTGTATTGTCAAAATCAAGCCAGTCATTGCCAAATGAATTTGTCCAGGTAACCTTACCAAAATTGTATTCAAAAAGTGCTCTAAATCCATAATTGAGTTCTACAATGCGGAACTCTTCTGCTCCTACATCTGGAAGTGTGAAATTGGCTACAAAAGAAGTTTTAGGAATTGCTCCCAACTGGTCAAGCAAAGCAAATTTTGGACTTAACGTTAATGCTGTGAATCCAGTTGCTTTAACTGTATTAACATCATTTTTTATTTTACGGGCAGCATAATTGGTGAGCACTCGTAATTCTATACTTTCTGACAGTCCATATTTGAATGACAGATTTGGCATTGTTGAAAATGTAATACTACCTACATCAAAAGTTGTCTTGTCATTTAGATAACCAACTTCCACTTGAAATACCCCTTTAGGAAGAACGGCAACGGCATCTGTTACATTAGGCCTGTCTGTAAATATAGGATCTTCTTGAGCAGAAAGAGTTCCTGTTATTCCAAGGATTAGTAGAATGATTGATATTAACTTATGCTGCATTTTGTTTTATATCTACTTCGTCTTTATCATCAACTATTAGGCATAATAATCCCGCGAGAATCATAGAAGAGCCACCAAGAACTAAGGCATATATAAATTCACCATTGAAAAATTGGGTAATTAGAAACCCAAGTATGCTAGCGGCAACAATCTGAGGGATAACTATAAAGAAATTAAATATCCCCATGTAATAGCCCATTTTTTGTGGAGGAAGTGAGCCAGATAAAAGTGCATATGGCATTGATAAAATACTTGCCCATGCTATTCCTACCCCAATCATTGAGATGGCTAGCAATTGAGGGTTTCCTATAAAATAGAATGACAGAAGACCTATGCCACCACATACCAAGGCTATTAAATGAGTGACTCTTCTGCTTGTCAATTTGGCTAAAAAGGGGAGTGCTAATGCTGCCAGAGCGGCAACTCCATTGTACCCGCTAAATAAAAGTGAAACCCAGTCTGCACCATCATTATAGGCTTGACTCGTAGGATCTGTTGAGCCGTAAATATGACTTGTTACTCCTGATACAGTGTATATCC
>CAYGNU010000560.1:0-3318 GCA_964351175.1 uncultured Roseivirgaceae bacterium
CCCCACCACCCCCCGCCGGGGCGGCGAGCAGACACAGGTATCGTTCTTGAGACTACTATTTACCTTCCTGCATTTTAGATCGGGCATTCATAAGATGAGTATCACAGCCAGGGTAGATGAATTATGTAGTTTCCTCATCATAGGTTAAAACACTCATCCGATGAATAAATGTACGCGAGATCTGATTCTAGTTGCTTCCTCATGATTGCCAACGCCCCTGTAAGGCGCGTTTGTTTACTTTAGTTCAAGGCATAAAACTAGCACGATTTGGGTTTAGAACCTAGTCGAGATACAGGCAGCTTAAGACACTCCGTCCTTATAAATTGTCCACAAGTTAAGAGATGAAAGTGGATGTGAAATGCCAACCCAAAACGTGCGGGCAAGGCGCACCAAAGCATTTAAGGACTTCGTACGGTGAAGTCCAAATGCGCTATTACAGCATGTTAGCTGTTATTTTTTGTTACCACACCCTTCAAGTAAACTTCCATCGATTATCATATAGGCGAAATATTCAAATGGTTCATCTCCCGCCATATCTATATTACATTTGCACTCATCCGTTTTTTTAATAATGAGCTGAACCATATGTTCCTCAGATTTAGCAATTAAATAGTACCCTGCTTCAGGACTTCTTCCACTAACATTATCTTTTGAGATAATTTTTAATTTTAAATCCTGATGAATTCCACCATCATTAACATAGATGTATCCATTTGCTTCTCTGGCACTCCAATGAGGTTCAGCGCCACCAGCATTGATTTTATTCTGTCCATTTACCATGAATGACAAATTAAAGATTAAGAATAGTAATAATGTAGGTCGGATTATCATAGTTGTTAAATTACAGCTAACAACAAGATAGCGGGCATGCCTGCTATTTCGCTAATGTTTTTTCTAATATAATAGTTTTTCTTCAAGGTCTGTGGCTCACAGACCTTGTTTAATACATTTTTGATTGGGCTTTTATCGGATGAGTATAAAAGCAGGGTAGATGAATTATACAGTTTCCTCATCCTAGGTTAAAACACTCATCCGATGAATAAATAAGTAATTCTTATCAAGCCAATTCCAATGGCATTGAATTCAATCTTTGTCCGGTTAATCTAAATACCGCATTGGCAACAGCCGCTCCTATGGGTCCAAGTGGAGGTTCTCCAACTGGCCCAGGTACATTGCCACTTTGTATGATCTCTACATCAATTTCTTTTGGAGAATGTTTCATCATGGCCATCTGATATGGGCCGTAAATAGTAGGCCTTAATGCTCCATCTTCAACATACATACGCTCAAACATAGCGGCACTCATCCCCATAATAATGGAACCTTCGCATTGTGCTTTTACCTGATCAGGATTTACCGCAAAACCGGGATCAATAACACAGGTAACTTTATGTACTTTTATTGCCTTGCCTTCTACTGACACTTCCACTACATGTGCAGCAGGGGTGCTTGCATCTGTAGAACAAGCAAAACCTTTAGCTATTCCATTCTTTATTTCCTCACTATAATTCCCTTTTTCAGCGGCAGTCTGAATTACTTTTTTCAGTCGGTTTCCAGCCTCATCATCTTGTATATGTGCTAGTCTAAAATCCACCGGATTTTTACCTGCTTTCAGTGCCAGTTGATCCATAAAACTCTCTATGGCAAAGGTGTTGGCTAACAAACCAAGGCTGCGCCACCAGCTGGTAGCAAAAGGAAGTTTCACTCGCCATGAAATGGCCTTGAAATTAGGTATTGCTCCATATTGAATCATACCTCCTCGCCATGCGCCTAAATCGGAGCCAATGGCATTCTGTACTAACTCCGGAAGTAAGGCCGAACCGTACATAACATCTCCACTAGATACGTTATGTTCTATGGCAGTGATCATACCCTCATCACTCAATTTGGCTTTCATAACATGATGAGTAGGAGGTCTGAAGGTATCGTTTTGAAACTCTTCTTTTCTGTTGAAGAAACACTTGACTGGCTTGCCAACGGCTTTAGATAACACCGCAGCTTGCACGGCATTGGGCGTGTGCAACCTTCTCCCAAAACCACCGCCTAAAAAAGCAGGGATAATATTGACTTGCTCATCGTCTATTCCAAGTCTTGATGCTACCTCACCTCTGGTGATTTTCACCACCTGGGTTGACATAATGATAGTGGCTTTATCCTTTTCAACATGTGCAACGGCACCGTTAGGCTCCATTTGAGCATGTGCTCCTAATGGACTAAAATATTCTGCTGTAATTATATTTTCGTCTGAAAAATGATCGTCAACATCTCCTTCTTTTTGAATGACTACAGGCGTGCCCTTACCCACTTTAATCATTTCTTCAATATCACTAGTTTGCCAGTTTTTCTCAGTTTCCCATTCAGCCTTTATCGCCATTTTAGCATTTTCAGCCTCAATAAAGGAGTTGGCGACTACACCCACAAAATCATCTTCCAACACGACTTTTACCACTCCAGGCATACCTTCAGCTTTAGAGACATCAGCTCCCTTAAATTTTGCTCCTATCAATGACGGTCTTACCACCGAACCGTAAAGCATATCTGGCATTTGGGCATCCATCCCAAAAATAGGCGCACCATAAACCTTGTCTTCTAAATCAACACGAGGCACATGTTTGCCTACATATTTGTAGTCTTTTATATCTCTCAATGGAGGTGTATCAGGGATCTCCCAAACTTCAACACCAGTTACTACTTCCCCATATGTCATGGATTTACCGCCACCATTAACTTCTCCATTTTTGGTGGTTAATTCTTTTGGCTCAACCCCCATTTTTTTGGCCGCCTCATTCTTAATCATCTCGCGCATGGTGGCCGATAGCTCTCTTAGTGGCTGCCATAGGCTGTTAACAGAAGTACTTCCACCAGTAGAGAATTCATCTAAATTACCTGAGGCAGAGGCCGCATGTTTTACACGTATTTGATCAATGTTAACATCTAATTCATCGGCAGTGATTTGCGCCAGACTTGTAAATGTACCTTGACCCATTTCCACTTTTGGGCTGTATAAGGTAATGATATTGTCCGTTGAAATCTCAAACCAGATCATCGGGTTATTGGTACTTCCTAAGTAGGGCGACTCTCCTGTATTAAGTTCATGGTACAATGCCCTTCTTAAACTGTGTCTGCCCAAATAAGCAGCGCCAACAAGAATACCTGTTCCGCCTAAAAGTGTGCGCACAATGAATTTTCTCCTTGATAATTTTTTCTTCTCAGCCATGGTATTAAGAATTTATAATGGAGTTAGACTTGATTTCAGCCGCTTTCTTAATGGCCTTTCGCATGCGGTAATAAGTGCCACATCTACAGATGTTTATAATA
>CAYGNU010000561.1:0-3314 GCA_964351175.1 uncultured Roseivirgaceae bacterium
TGTGAACCTTGTTGATGCTAGCGAAAGAAAAAGAAGTCAATCTGAAATAGTAAATGCAATTAAGCCAAAAGTTGCAGAAAATACTAGAGCGCGAGCGTTTGTAACTCAACCTCAAACTATAGGTGATAGAAGAGGTGGTTTGCCTGTACAGTATGTGCTACAAGCCGGCACACTTGATAAGCTAAATGAAGTTATCCCAGCGTTCTTGGAAGAAGCAAATAAAACAGGTGTTTTTGATTTTATAGAGGTAGATCTAAAATTCAATAAGCCTGAAATAAGTATAGATATAGATCGAGAAAAGGCGCGTGATCTTGGCGTTTCTGTTAGAAATATTGCGCAAACTCTTCAACTATCATTAAGTGGTCAGCGCTTTGGTTATTTTATTAAAAATGGAAAGCAGTATCAGATCATTGGTCAGGTTGAAAGAGAAGATAGAAATGACCCTTTAGATCTTAAATCTATTTACGTTCAAAATGATGAAAATCGTTTAATACAAATGGACAATCTGGTAAAACTTACAGAACGTACCACACCACCTCAATTGTATCGATATAATCGTTTTGCTTCAGCTACGGTTTCTGCCTCACTGGTGGATGGCTATAGTTTAGGAGATGGAATAAACACTATGGACGAGGTAGCTCAGAAAGTACTTGATGGAAGTGTAAGTACAGCTCTTGCTGGTAGTTCCTTGGAGTTTATGCAAAGTTCAGGTAATCTTCTTTTTGCATTTGGCTTTGCACTGGTTCTGATCTATTTAGTGCTAGCAGCGCAATTTGAAAGCTTCAGAGATCCATTAATAATAATGTTTACAGTTCCATTAGCACTAGCAGGAACACTCCTCTCCTTATATTTCTTTGGTGAGACACTTAATATATTCAGTCAGATTGGAATTATTATGTTAATTGGTCTAGTGACCAAAAATGGAATATTAATAGTAGAATTTGCCAATCAAAGAAAAGCACAAGATATGACAATTGATGATGCCATTATTGGTGCTGCTAAATCACGATTCAGACCTATCCTTATGACTAGTTTATCAACGATACTAGGAATATTACCAATAGCATTAGCATTGGGTGCAGGTGCAGAAAGCAGAGTATCTATGGGCATAGCCGTAATAGGTGGTATGTTGTTCGCTACGATACTTACATTATTTGTTATTCCTGCTATATATAGCTACATCACAAGCACACAAAAAAGAGTATCAAGAGTATGAATTTATTAAGAGTATTGATACTGTCTATAATACTGCCATTTAGTTTAAAGGCTCAAGAGGTGCTCACCCTTGAGGAGGCAATAGAAATAGCTTTGGAGAATAATTACGGCATCAAGGTTTCTAAAAGTAATAGAGAGATCGCGGAAAATAATTATTCATTGGGCAATGCGGGATTTTTACCAATAGTAAGTCTTGATTTTAATAAGAGTTTCGGTTCTCAAGATTTTGAAAGAACCTTAGCCTCTGGAGTAGAGCAACAGCAAACAGGAGCAAAAAATGAACGAACCTCTTATGGTGCCAATTTAAATTGGACAATCTTTGACGGTTTTCAGATGTTCGCCTCTTATGACCAGTTAAACACACTCCGCTCTCAAGGTGAAGAGTCACTCAAAGCAGATATAGAACTTATTATTTATAATATATCAGCCACCTATTATCAGGCTGCACTTGAAAGAGAAAGACTAAATCTATATGATAGTAATGTTTTCTTTTCTCAGGAAAGACTACGAGTAGCTAAAGATAAATATGAGCTAGGTAAAGCATCTAAACTTGAGTATTTACAAGCTCAAGTAGACCTCAATGCTGACAAATCACAGCACCTTACCCAACAGCAAACGCTTGAAGCTACTAAGTTGGAATTATCAAGATTACTCAGTGTAGAACTAGATAGTTTCGTTTTGGACTACAATCTCGATACGGAGAGTAGTGTAAATTTAGAAGAGTTATTAGATGGTGTATCTACGCAAAACCCTCAACTTACTTCATTAAAGCAGCAAGAACTTGTTGCTCAATACAATGAAAAAATAAGTAAGGGTGATATGTTGCCAAGAGTAAATATATTTGCTGGTTACTCTCACGCTAAGTCAGAATCTCCTGCCGGTTTTGCTATAGTAAACACCTCAGATGATATCAATTATGGGCTTACAGCTAGCTGGACCATTTTCAATGGGTTTAATGTTAATAGGCAAATTCAAAACGCTAAGATTCAAAGAGAAATAGCCACCTATCAATTTGATAATCAATTGATTAATTTCAAAACCGCTATTAGACAGGGTTACTCTAATTATACTAACAGTCTTGACTTGATGTCACTAGAAAGAGAAAACTTGAATGTAGCCAGAGAAAACAATGACATCTCAAAAGAGCGCTATAAAATCGGTTTATCCACTCCTTTAGAGTTAAGAGAAGCGCAATTAAACTATCTTAATGCCGAACTGCGTTTTCAAAATGCTGCATTTAATGCTAAGTTGGCTGCCATTGAACTCAAATATTTGAGCGGACAGACTATTAATTAGATTGTAAAGCCTATAAGGTCTAAGAAAGCTTATAGGTTTGGCCTTTAAATTGAATTCCTCATAACAATTGAAGATCTAAACTCTAATTGTTTATCAGCCCTCAATTAATAAAAAACTAATCTTTCTTGGTTTGCAGATAGATCTGAAAACCAATATCCAACCCTAATGAAGAAGTTTCTAAATCGGAATAACTGTCATTATCATATTCAGTTTTAATTTTATTATAAGATAGTATAGTTTCAAAGGCAATGTTTTTATTTAAAAAGTAAGCTAAGCCTAAACCTGCATTAAAATTTGATTGTTTAAACTTGATTGTTCCAGACACTACGTTGCCTTGTGAAATGTCAAAATATGGACCGTCAAGATTTCCTCCCCCAGCCGAATATCTTAGTTCGGGAAATATTGCCAACCGATCAAAAGTAAAATAGTACCTTAAAGCCGGACCAATTGAAATGCTAGTAGTCTTATTATCATTATTATTACTGTTTTGCTTCGAATATGAAATGGGAAGTGTAATTCCCAAAGCCAAATTATCTAATATAAAGTAAGATAGTTTTGGATTAAAGTTTAAAGAAAACGTTTCTTGATTACTAAAGCTTTCCCGTTCATAAGTAGTATTACTTAAGTCAATTCCTCCACCTAGAAGTATATTGCCCTTTTCTGTTTGAGCATAGGTGAAGGCTGGGATTAGAATGAGAATTATAAAAAAGGTCTTCGTAAGTTTTGCAGTCATATTCATAAATTGAATTCCAATATTGTTTTATCTTTTTGAACATAAAAAAACCCTTCTGGATATCCTGAAG
>CAYGNU010000562.1:0-3313 GCA_964351175.1 uncultured Roseivirgaceae bacterium
CCTCTTCTATTTGTTTAGATATTACTAGTATTGGTTGGTATTTTTCTTTTTTTTCTCTAAGCACTTACATTTTCGATTTCATTCATATTATTTTTAATTTCAAAAGTGTCTTTATTGAAGTCCTCTCTTTTTAATAGACCTGTAGCAACTCCGATAGCATTTTTTATACCTGAATTAATAGCCATTTCAATGTCGACATTATGATCGCCGATTACGAGTGTGTTATCTTTATCAACTCTAAGCTCTTTGAGAATTTTAAAGCACAAATCTCCCGCTGGCTTAGAGTTTTCTACATCATCAGAGCCAATAATGTACTTAAACTTACTAATAAGGTTATGAGCTTCCAAGGCCCTTATTGCTCGTGATGTTATATCTGTTGTTGCAATTGCTAGTTGGATATTTTCTTTATGAGCAGAATTAATAAAACTCTGCACCCCTGGTAATAGATTGAGAAAATCTTTTATATAGTTTTGAGATTCTATGTCTGCATCTTTAAAAATAGTATCAACTTCCTCGTATTGAGTAAGTGGGTGTTGTTTTTGAATATAATTAAAAACTATTTCAATAATTTTTTTTCGGGGGTAAATTCCGATTGGACCTTCTGTTTTTAGCTTTTGACCACTGTTATCTATTCCCATTAGAGAGTGTATTTCTAATTCTTTAGAAATACTGATGTTAAAATATTTTAGTAGATGCTTTGTTCTTAATTGGATCATGGAGCACCAGTAGTGGTGAATATCAAAAATAGTTCCATCCTTATCAAAAATGATAAGTTCAATATTTTGTATTATTGTTCCATTTGAAAATTGAATTTTTCTCATTATACAGTTGCAAGAACTTGAGATCTCTTCGACACAAGATCTTGGGCAATCTCTACAGCAGATTTTAACTGATTAATATCTTCATAGATTCTATTATCCACTGCATAGAAGTCTTTAATAATTTTTCTAGCATGAGTACCCAATGAGAGACCATGATAAGGAGTTCCACACATTTTTGCCATTTCTGCAGTAAAGGAGTTTGTTCCTCCAGACAAAAGAACATAGAAGTGTCTGTCTGGTCTGTTTCTTTTATTTTCATGGAATTCTTTAAAAATAATATCTCCAATGGCAATAGCTTGCAGAGTTGTTGAGTAGTCATCACTCCCTCCACTCATTGGAATTCCATCAGCTTGAATTATCATTCTGCCTTCACACATTTTTCTGGCCTGTTTGATTCTTTCAATAAGTTGGAAATTAGAAAGGTGGTATCTATCTAGGCACATAGAATTAAAATTATTAGGATTTACTCTGTTTACTAATTCCCACTCTTTCATGATTTGCTCATTTTCTGATACAGCAGCATGGAGTTCTATATTTTCAGCGCCTGCTTCAAGGCACTGGGGAAGAATTTCTTCTAGGGTTCTATCATTATGTTCATAATAGATAGCATCAATTCGAGGAGGGCATGCGGCGCTACAGTGTCCACAACCAATACACTGATCTGTAATGACAACAAGATTTTGAGGAATTGCATCTGTCGGGCATACAGGAATGCATAAATTACATTCTACACACTTATCTTCATCGATAATGGCCTTTCTAACATGGTGATCTCCAGACATTCCTACACTGACGGTTATGTAGGGCCTCACCGCAATATTGATCCCCATTTCCTTGGAATATTCATAAGCCTTATCAATTCCCTCCATTGCAGCTTTTACAATTTTAGGATTTGCAGAAACATCAAAGCCATTGGAGCCGGCGAGGGTGTATATTGTGGTCAGCCTTTTTACTTCATCTGCATTTTCATTTCCTGCCCCGCACACTAATTTGAAATATTCTTCTCTTTCAAGCAGTCCCTTCATTACTTTGAATCTTTCTGTGCTCATATTATTCCTTGGTTAGTTCTTATTTATTTTTTGTGATTATATAGTTCAGTTTGAACCTTATGCAAATCTTTCAACTATTTTAATTTACAGTTTATCTTTTAAGTGATTCAATGCATTATTTTTCTTTATTACTATGTCCATCGATAGGGTATTTCTTCTGTTTGTATATCTAAGGTCTTTGACTCACTTGCTCCAAACTCAATATTTGAAATATTTGAAATAATGGACTCCGTATTAGAAATAGTTTGAAAACCGTACCAGATACTTTCAGGGAGAGTTAAAAGTTTATAATCTTGTCGTGAAAGTTTATATTCATTTACGATGCCATGGGTTGAAGAGTTCTCTCTATTGTCGTAAATAACAAACTTAACCTCTCCTGATACCACGACTAGATTTTGAGATTTACCTTTATGCCATTTCCAAGCTTTTATCACGCTCGGATTGGTAATTGAAAAATAAGCTTCACCAAAAGATTGAAATTCAGGAGAGCTGGCTTTGAGAAAATGAAGAACACAGCCTCTTTCATCTGGAAAAGTATTTAATTGTCTAAGTTTTACACCCTCGATCATTTTATCCATGCGGCTTCTCTTTCTTTTGCAAACTCACAATATTTTTGAATTTGTAAGCTGGATACATCAAAAGTACTTCTCTTTTTCTCATGAAAGTAAGAATACCAATTGCAGGTAAATTCAACTGTCTCTTTGTAGCTTAAGGTCGGTTTCCAGCTTAAGTGATGTAGAGCTTTATCACAGCAAAGTTTTAAGAGGTTCGCTTCTCTGGAGTTTTTATCCTCGTTAATATTTAATTTTGGACTAATGCCATTATTGCCCATATTTTCTATCAAGCTCTTTACGGGGGCATTTACTTCAGAGTTAGGTCCAAAGTTAAATGAACCTCCCTTGAAGGAGTTTGATGGATTTTGGATCAATTCTGCAGCAAGGCATAGGTATCCACTAAGAGGCTCGAGGACGTGTTGCCATGGGCGCGTTGCATTTGGGCTTCTGATTTCAAGCTCTTCATTATTAAAATAGGCCCTAACAGCATCGGGTACAATTCTATTTGATGCCCAATCACCCCCTCCAATAACATTTCCAGCTCTTGCTGTACAAATATTAGGGTGACTGTCTTTTAAATAAGATTGGTAAAAGGAGTGAAAAATAATTTCAGCGCATGCTTTTGATGCGCTGTATGGGTCCTTTCCGCCGAGTCTATCATCTTCTCTATATCCATATTCCCATTCAACATTCTCATAGCACTTGTCACTTGTTATAAAAACAGCACTTTTTAATTGTGAACATTTTTTTATAGCAGAGAGCATATTGAGAGTTCCCATCGCATTAGTTTCAAATGCGTGATAGGGATCAGTTAGGCAGTCTTTAACAATAGCATTTGCTGCTAAATGAAAAATAAGCTCAGGTTTATCTTTTACTAAATTTTTTGATA
>CAYGNU010000563.1:0-3304 GCA_964351175.1 uncultured Roseivirgaceae bacterium
TAATTCTGCTGGTGTAGCTGCTTTCGGCTTGTTCTCAGGTGTCATTTGCGGGAAGAACTATAGATCCTGATTAGAATTAGAATTAGTAATGTTGATGCTCAAACGGTCAATGCCAATTCCTAAACCAGCTGTTGGAGGCATACCATACTCCAATGCTCTTAAGAAATCTTCGTCCAATGTCATGGCTTCTTCATCTCCCCTTTTTCCTAACTCTAGCTGCTCTTGAAACCTCTGCCTTTGATCAATTGGATCGTTTAATTCAGAAAATGAGTTGCATATTTCTTTACCATTCGCAATCGCTTCAAACCTTTCTACTAACCCTTCTTTATCTCTATGCTTCTTAGCAAGTGGAGA
Organism: uncultured Roseivirgaceae bacterium; assembly: GCA_964351175.1. GTDB lineage: Bacteria > Bacteroidota > Bacteroidia > Cytophagales > Cyclobacteriaceae > Fulvivirga. The sequence continues at coordinate 355 of CAYGNU010000563.1, forward strand.
CATTTCTATAGGGTAATCTGTAATAAAGGTTGGTTGAATCAACTGTCCTTCACACTTTTCTCCAAAAATCTCATCGATAAGCTTCCCTTTACCCATTGTATTATCAATAGGCACATTAAGGTTCTTAGCTGTCGTGCGTAAAGCATCCTCACCCATTTCAGAAATATCAATACCTGTAAAATGCTCAATGGCTTCGAACATGGTATATCTTTTCCAGGGTCTTTTAAAATCAAGAATATTATTGCCAACCTGTACTTCCGTAGTTCCATGAAGATCAAGAGCAACCTTTTCAATCATGGTCTCTACCAAATCCATCATCCAATTATAGTCTTTATAAGCTACGTATAGCTCAACCTGGGTAAATTCTGGATTGTGAAATCTTGACATACCTTCATTTCTAAAGTCTTTAGAAAATTCATATACTCCGTCAAAGCCACCTACAATAAGTCTCTTTAAATATAACTCATTAGCAATACGCAGATAAAGTGTCATATCTAGTGTATTATGATGAGTCTTAAATGGCTTGGCTGCTGCGCCTCCATATAGGGGCTGAAGAATTGGCGTTTCAACTTCCAAATACCCTTTATCATTAAGGTACTCTCGCATTGAGTTAACCAGCTTCGTTCTTTTTATAAAAGTATCCTTGATATTACTATTGACAATTAAATCAACATAACGTTGTCTATACCTCATTTCTGGATCAGAAAAGGCATCATGCTTTACAATATTCCCTGACTCATCTTCAGTTTCTTTAACTATAGGAAGAGGTTTTAGTGATTTTGATAAAACCTTAAGACTAGTAACGTGAATGGAGGTTTCACCAGTCTGTGTCGTGAATACGTAACCCTTGATACCAATAAAGTCACCGATATCCAAAAGCTTTTTAAATACCGTATTATAGAGCGTCTTGTCTTCTTCTGGGCAAATATCATCTCTTCTTATATAAATCTGAATTCTGCCCGTAGAATCTTGAATTTCAGCGAAAGAAGCAGAACCCATTATTCTTCTACTCATGATACGACCCGCAATCGAGATGTTTTTATAATCAATTTTCCTTCTTTCGTAGTTTTCCAGAATCTCCTTGGTGGAAACATTAACATCAAAAGGCTCCGATGGATAAGGGTTGATACCTAATTCTTCAAGCTTTGCCTTAGCCTCTCTTCTAACTAACTCTTGTTCACTCAATTGCATGGATGTATTTTTTCTTAAGGGCGCAAAGATAGCTTAATCTGACTTTTTTAAATAATAGAATAACCTATTCTACAACTCAAAATGAATAAAAATTATCAATGTAAGTTTTGGTTACCAAAAGGCCCTCAATTGTATATAAATTACTTAGAAAATTAATTATATATTAATATAGCTAAGATTTTTTGTACTTTTACTAACTTTTTCAAAAGTAAGATTCTGTACTTTACCATAAATATTGAAAGAATGAAAACGGTTGGCGTTAAACATCTTCTTTTTGGATTATTACTTTTAATAAATATTACAGCTTTTGGTGGTAATATGGAAGCTAATAATAAAATAACAATTTGTCATTATCCTCCTGGTAATCCACAAAATGTACAAACTATAAGCATTTCTGAAAGTGCTTGGCCAGCACATGAGGCACATGGTGACAATCTAGGTAACTGTGAAAATAAAAATCAAGACGATGGGGCTAATGGTTCAGGTCCTTGTGATCCAGGGGCAGTTTTTGGAGGTGAAATTGCCTTTTATGGTCCTTATAATACAGATGATGATAATGCGATATACTCGTTGGAACCAGCATCAACTACTTTTCCAAGTGCATTATTGGAATACGTTTGGTTTAAAAACGTGAATAATGAATCCAATGTCATTGGTAATCCTAATTGGCAACTAGTTGATGGATCGGAAAATCTGGAAGAACTAATTTTTGCAGGACTTACTCAAACAACATATTTCGTTAGACGGGTAAGAATAGAGGGCTGCTTTAATGATTATTCAGATAAGTCAAATATTGTAGAGGTTCTTGTTGATAGATGTCAACAAGAAGACATAACCGGGGGAAGTATTGCCTTCACTGGATCTTATGATCCAACCGGAGTAAATATTGTTACTTCCACTGCCCTTCCTACCAGCTCCTTTGGTGGTGTTAACTTTGAATATGTATGGTTACAAAGTTCTGTAAATACTCCAAATTTTGAAGGTAATAATAACTGGAGTTTAGTTGATGGTTCACAAAATCTAATCGAATTGCCTGTTAGTGGATTAACGCAAACCATGTATTACATTCGTTGCGCACGCATTGAAGGTTGTGAGAAGTATTGGGGGGAAACTAATATTGTTGAAGTACCTGTGGATGTTTGTAAGCCGGAGTTCATTGATGGTGGTGCTATTAGTTTTACAGGGCCCTATATTCCAACCGGAGAAAATATTGTTACTTCTACTGCCCTTCCTACCAGCTCCTTTGGTGGAGTTAACTTTGAATATGTCTGGTTACAAAGTTCTGTAAATACTCCAAATTTTGAAGGTAATAATAACTGGAGTTTAGTTGATGGTTCACAAAATCTAATCGAATTACCACTTAGCGGATTGACACAAACTATGTATTATATACGCTGCGCTCGTATTGAAGGGTGTGATAAATATTGGGGCGAAACAAACATTGTTGAAGTTCAAGTATTTGATATTCCTAACGCTTCTATTGGAACTGAAAATGTACAAATATGCTCCTCTGAAACTGCCTTAATTACAATCTCCTTAACAGGAACTGCGCCATTTAGTGTAATATACACCGATGGAATTGATAATTTCGAGTTGACAATTGATGGATATGAATATTTACTCGAGGTGGTTGAAGGGTCATACTCATTGGTTTCTGTTTCTGACGTTAATTATTCAGGAACGGTTGAAGGATCTATTATTGTAACAACTTATGAAACGCCAACTGCTCTATTATCTGGTGGCGGCCAAGTTTGTGGTG
>CAYGNU010000564.1:0-3301 GCA_964351175.1 uncultured Roseivirgaceae bacterium
TTAGATAGTGTTATTTTAATATCAAATTTATTTTGCGGTAAGTTGATAATAATTTGAGGGCCTATTTCTATAGATGTAAACCAAAACATATGTCCGCTTTGTAATTCTGGATATAGCTGCCAATCATAATCTGCTTTGAAATACATACCACAAATGAGGGCTGTTCTCTCAGATGGATTTCCTTTAAAACCATAAAAAACATTCACTGGAATTAACCCAGTGGCAATCCCAATACCTTTATTAGAATTTGCACCGAAGCTCAGTTCAGATGAGTAGATTAAAACTGATTTTTCAAACCCTTTTTGATGTGCGTAGCGGGCAACAAAATTTAATCCATTGAACACCAGGCCATAATTGAACTGATCCTTTATTTGAATATATTGAGTTTTAAAAGTAATGGTTGATATAGCTGCAGTAACAGAATCTTGTGCAATTAATCTGGATACAGACATTGTAAAGACCACCATTAGAATTAATAAATTATTCTTCAATACCACCAATCTTTAATTTTAAAAAATAATACCTGCCGGCTTTATCCAAAATTCTGATTTAGGAATATAATGGAAGGAAAAGTGAAGCCCAAGGTAGGAGACTAAACCTATCCAGTATGGTTTATTGTACTTTTTAGTTAAAACGTCTTTTACAAACAATAGAATAATGACTGAATCCATTACTATTAAATCCATATTGAAGCTTCCTAACCCAAGTGAACTAAAATCATTTCTACAAATTGTTGGCCCGAGAAGCACAATCAATGACAAACAATATTCCTCCAATAAATACATTTAGCATGTAAAATCTTGCCATGAATTAATTTTTAGTGATTTGAGAATTATGTTTTGCGTTTCTTTCGACTTTATTTTTAGTTAAAAATCATTTCCATTACTTCATCCGTTAGTTTTTCTCTGATGTCAAAGATCTTATCACTCACCCCATTGATAGAATGAATAATGGTGACTCCTGAATTAGGGAAGTGCCATGCTATTGTAAGAAATCCATATACCGCGCCTGTGTGTCCGTATGCAGTGCCATAAGGAGTTTCGTAAATTTCAAATCCATGGCCATTGCGTTCGTGATAGAACCCTTTCCAATCTTCAGGCAATTCGAAGTCTTCTTTCATGGTAGCTAAGGATTCTGGAGAAACAACATTTCCAGCTAGCAATTCTTCAATGAAAATACCGAGTTCATACATTGTTGTAATTACTGCTCCATCACCTGTTGCTAGATCATAGTGATACCAAAACTCTGAGTCAATCAGTGTTTCGTTACTATGGATATCTAAATACCCTTTTGGGGTGCCATTAGGAAGGTGTGTTTGCTCATCACCAACAAATATTGAGTTCAATCCGAGAGGAATGAATATTTGTTCAGTTAAAAATGTAGCAAGAGTTTGTCCGGATACCTTTTCTACCAAAAGCCCAAGCAAAACATAATTAGTATTTGAATAAGCATAGGTTTCACCTGGCGCATGATCCGGAGATTTACCATAGGCAAACTTCAACTTCTCTGCTGGCGAATCTGATTTGTATGGTTCATTTATGCTGGTCAGTTCCCATTTGGTAGGATTCAAATAATCAAACAGCCCACTGGTATGATCTAGTAATTGTTCTATAGTTACTTCTTTTGCATTTTCGATTTTATCCATGTACTCTCCAGACAGGTAAATAGAAAGCTTATTGTTGATATCAATTTTTCCAGCATCTACCAATTTAAATACCGCTGAGGCAGTAGCTATCTTTGATACACTGGCTATGATCATTCTGTGGCATGGTGATAAAGCAATGTTATTGTGTATATCTGCTTTTCCGGCTGCGCCAAACCATGCCTGACCATCGGTAGTTCTTACCATCATATTGAGTCCGGGTAGGCCCTCACGTACTTTAGCATTAACAAAATTTTGAAACTCATCTGCTCTTGGATGATCTTGAGCAATAGGAGGTAAAGTAAAACAAGAATAGTCTTCTGGTTTCAATTCTTCATAATTTGTACAAGATGCTATTGATATTATCGATAGGTATAAAATAAAATTTCTCATGATTAAAATAGTTGCGTTTTAATACCTAGTGTTGAGAAAATATGAGGTATGACCGGTACCCCGGCACCAGGTGCAAAAGGTCCTTCTACCAAAATTTGATAATTGAAAAATAGATCGACCGATTTTTGACTATCCTTAATATTAATTATTGGATACTCAGCTCCTAAAGCCAAACCCGCCAAGCCTGTAGGTCTGCCCCAGTCTTTTATTTGTTTATATTCTCCATTGATGTGTCGATATTTTCCTGTTGGGGAAAATGTATGAAGGTAGCCCAGCCGGGGACCCCAGCTGAGTTTTAATTTGCTTTTAATGGGATACTGATAATTGATACCTCCCATCAAGAATATACCATTTTGAAAATATTTATGGTGATAGAAGCCTCCTTCAACAGAAATGATCTTATTACTGTTTTTTCGAGCCTTTATTAGTCTTTCACCTAACACTGAGAATCCAGGATGGTAAGGGCCAGAAAAATTTTTTATGGAAGGATAAAAGAGGGACTCCTTCATGATGGAAATTCCAAATTTCCAATCTTGCTGAGCATTGGCTGGTGATATTGCGAATAGCACAATACAATAGAATAAAAGTTGTTTTTTCATTTTCAAGTTTTTTACAAAAGACTTCTTTTACCAATAAAGGGTTGCCATTAAAAAAGGTAATCATGTAAAGACAAATTATTCTTTACATGATTTTATTGACTCTTATGTAATAATGTTAAGGATTCACCTTGATCGGTTGAGATATGAAAAGTAGGAGATACTGAATCACAAAACTTTCAGTAAAGCACAAAGTTCGACACAAGCTAAGAGCATTGATTTCCTTAACATTTTATCTATTTTTCTAGCATCAATTGTGGAGCATTAATTATTTCAATTCCTCAAGCAATGATGCATTAGCTTTAATGATTTTTGATTCTAAACTGTTCAAATCTTCTAAAACAGATATAAGTCCCTTTTGCTTTCCATTATAAACCATCTCTACTGCACTTTCACTTGTGCTTAAGTAAGTTTCAATTAGTGCATTAACAATACCCAGCTTTTCAACCAAAGTAATATCCATTTTCACTATGGTACCTGTAGCTTGCGCAAGATCCCAAGACCGATTATTTAAATCAGGAATTTTAAGATCAATGTTACCTATGCCCAATACTTTTAGGGTGTCTCCATCTAGCTTAAGGTCAAATACACTATTATCCAAAATGATGACGCGTGAAGAACCTTCTTGCATTACTTCTACATCGTGATATTCCTTTTGCCCAAAAATTAA
>CAYGNU010000565.1:0-3300 GCA_964351175.1 uncultured Roseivirgaceae bacterium
GATTGGAATCTTGGAAAGGATGGCAATAGAAGAGCAGGATCATTGTATGATTTATATCCAGCCGATCCTCAAAATGTTAAACCAGATGGAGAATGGAATCAAGTGGAGATAATCGCTTATAATGGCACCGTAGTACATAAGCAAAATGGTGAAACTGTTGTGGAATACCATTTATGGACTCCTCAGTGGAAAGAAGATGTAGCGGCAAGTAAATTCCCAAGCTTAAATGAGAATTGGGCTGATGTGGCAAAAGAAGGGTATATAGGGTTACAAGACCATGGAGATGATGTTTGGTTTAGAAACATCAAGGTTAAAGGAATGTAGTAAAAATGTGTTGATAATAAAAAAAGGCCTCAATTGAGGCCTTTTTTTATTATAGCTTATTCTGTTTTATATAAGCTAAGCTTTTGGTTATATCTGCTAAAGGATCTCCATTTGGAGACTGATCTTGCTCAACGAAATATTGTTCAAGTCCTGCTACATCAGCCTTAGCGAAAATCTCTTTCCAATCAATGATGCCTTCACCCACTGGAGTAAACTGCTTATCGCTATTCATATCTTTTACATGCCATAATGGGAATCTTCCTGGATGCTTTTCGAAATAGGCGATAGGATCTTGTTTAGAAACTGTCATCCAATACATATCCATTTCAAACCTTACCAGATTCTTATCACATCTATCAAGTAGTAAATCATATGGTTTCTGACCATCAAAATCAAAGAATTCGAAATCATGATTGTGGTATCCCATAGTAATACCTGCTGACTTAGCCTTTTCTCCACATTTGTTTAAAAGGTCCGCATGTGCCTTGTAATCATCTAATGATGTTCTTTCACTTTCTACAAGGTAATTGCAAACCAAATACTTTTCATCGAGCGTAGACGCAGTTTCTAAAAGCCTATCAAAATCATTAGTTAATGGATCGATTCCAGCATGAAGGCTGGTAGATTTTAATCCAAGGTCGTCCATGATCTTTTTTACGTCAGCAGCAGGAATGTCAAAGATTTTCCCTTCATTGTAATTCCAAAATTCCAGATCTGAAAATCCAATTTTTGATAATCTCTCCAACGTACCCTTGAAATCTTTTCCAAGAGCATCGCGAACGGTGTAAATACCTAATCCATATGATTTTCCAGCAGCCCCAGCACAAGAAATCAAAGAAGGCAATAATGCCAACCCTAAAGCCGATGAGCCTGATACTTTTAAGAAGTCTCTACGTTCCATAATTATAAGTTTCGTTTTTTTAATTGATCCACAGCATAATGAGCAGCTCTTGCTGTCATAGCCATATAAGTTAAACTCGGGTTTTGACAAGCAGATGAAGTCATAGCTGATCCATCAGTTACAAAAACATTCGGCACTTCGTGAATTTGGTTGAATCCATTAAGCATTGACGTTTTTGCATCACGCCCCATTCTAGCAGTACCCATTTCGTGAATACCATACCCTGGAACAGCATCCGTGTCAGTTGTTCTGATGTTTTTACCACCAGCTGCTTCTAACATCTCTACCTGTGTAGCAGCCATATCCTTACGCATGGCAAATTCATTTTCTTTGAATTCACAAGAGATGTGTAAAGTAGGTAAGCCCCATTTATCGGTTACATTATTATTCAATTCTACCTTATTTTCTTCATAGGGCAAGCATTCTCCAAAGGCATTCAAATTCATTTCCCATGGACCCGGCTTCATCAGTTCGTCTTTAAACTCAGCACCTAGTCCTAATTTTCGGTTTCCATAGCCCCAGCCCTGTCTGTTAGCGCCACCCTGCATTCCATAACCTCTAATAAAATCAGGATGCTTGTCTTTTAAATTTCTAAACCTGGGTATGTAGATTCCATTAGGACGGAATCCATAGTGATATTTATCTTCATAACCTTCAAAATCAGCAATTGTGTTTACCTGAAAATGATGATCCATTAAATACTTTCCTAAGCTTCCACTTGTATTTCCTAACCCAGTAGGGAAGGCGTTGCTTTTAGAGTTGAGCATGATCCAAGTTGACCCCAGGGTAGAAGCACAAAGGAAAATCACTTTTGCATAATACACATGAGTCTCGCTGGTTTCTGCATCAATAATTCTAACACCAGAAGCCTTACGCGTATTCTCATCGTAGATTACAGATTCTACAATTGAATTTGGCCTCATTGTCATGTTTCCTGTGGCCTCAGCTGCGGGCAGGGTAGAAGCATTACTACTGAAATATCCTCCATAAGGGCAGCCTCTGCTGCAAAGATTTCTATATTGGCAGTTTGCTCTATTGTGAATAGGCTTGGTAAGATTGGCAGTTCTACCGATAGTCATCATTCGGTCATTCCAATTTTCTTCAATAGAAGATTTGACCTTTTTTTCAACACAGTACATGTCCATGGGAGGTTGAAATTTACCATCGGGCAATTGTTCAAGACCTTCATTCTGTCCACTAATACCAGCATATTGCTCTACATAATCATACCAAGGAGCTAGGTCATCATATCTTATTGGCCAGTCTACAGCAATTCCGTCTTTGGCATTTGCCTCAAAATCCATAGGAGATAGTCTATAACTTTGCCTGCCCCATGTTAACGATCTGCCACCTACATGATAGCCACGGTGCCATCTGAATTCTTTGTCAGCAGGATTTGTATATGGATTTTCCTTATCGTTTACCCAGAAGTGTTTGGTGCTCTCATCAAAAGCATAGGTCTTCTTTTGAACATAATACTGTTCTTTTATTTCTTCAGTTTCTTTGCCGCGATGATTAAACTCCCAAGGAGCCTTATTCATAGTAGGATAATCCTGAACATGCTTTACATCTCTTCCTCTTTCTAATACCAGCGTTTTTAGTCCCTGCTCGCACAATTCTTTTGCTGCCCAACCGCCTGATATACCAGATCCAACTACAATGGCATCAAATTCATTCTCCTTAGTTTTCATACGTGATTCCCTACTATTAATTTTTGGCCTTCTTTTAATTCATTGCACCCTTCTAACCTAGTAGGTATTGGTACATATTCTAAATGTTTGGTCATTATTTCTTCTGAAGTAAAATATCCCAATAACGTCAACTCTTTAATTCTTGTAAAGAATGGTTGATGAGTGGCATGTTGATCATAATCTTCGGTAAAAGTCTTTTTCTCCATTAATAGAAGAACTTTTGCTTTACTCTCATTACTTAATGAAGCAAAATTTTTCCCTTCCAGCTTGTTGCTTTCGGCTTCTACTTCTATCAAACCATCCGTAAAGGAGGCTTGCTCATCTGGAGAAAGACAGCTACCTACAATTTGGTCAATAAAAGCATCAACCCCAATATCCAATGCG
>CAYGNU010000566.1:0-3295 GCA_964351175.1 uncultured Roseivirgaceae bacterium
AAAGCATTAAATTCCGATTTCCCTCAAATAGAAAAGGCCACACTTTACCATGAGGACGAAGAGCCGGTTTTAACTATTGATGGTGAGAAATTCAAACTTGAGAATTCAATCTTTGCTGATAGCAATTTCTTTGATGTTTTTGATTTCAAAATAATCTCAGGAAATGCCAAAAGAGCGCTGGGACAACCCAATAACTTGCTTCTTTCTAAAAAGACAGCAGAGCTTTATTATGGTGAAAGTGACCCTATTGGTAAAAAAGTTAAATACAACCAGCTTGACTTAGAGGTTACTGGTGTGTTTGAAGACATTCCGCGAAACTCAAGTATCCAGTTTGATGTGATGGTGTCTTATCCGACTTTTTCATCAGACTATATAGGAGGTTTGGATATATCTTCATGGAGCATGAGTGCTGAGGGATTTGCATTTGTTAAGCTGAATGAAAATGCAACGCAGTCGGTTGCAGAGGAGCAGTTTTTGGTGTCTATGAAAAAATATTACTCTGAAGAGAGTTATAACAGAAGGCACTATTACCTCCAACCTGTAAAAGACATTCATTTTGATGCCAAATGGAATGACAGTGCTGTCAATTCTACTTCGTTAATCGCGTTAGGTGTGATAGGTGCTTTTCTTATATTCATCGGCTGTGTTAATTTTATTAATCTTTCTACAGCATTGGCAGTCAAAAAGTCTAAGGAAATAGGCATTAGAAAAACATTAGGAGCCAGTAAAAAACAGCTTGTCGCCCAGTTTCTTGGCGAGACTTTCTTTGTCACTTTTGTTTCGGCTATTTTATCAATTGCATTAAGTGAACGGGTTATTCCAATTTTCAACAACAGCTTCAATAAAAACCTAGAGTTCAATATTTTTCAAGATATAAATATTTTACTTTTTGTTTTAGGACTAGTGGTGGTAGTTACTCTTATTGCTGGAATTTATCCAGCCCTTATTTTGTCTGGTTACAATCCTATCAAAGCACTTAAGACAAATATTCATTCGCAAAGTACAGGGTCTTTGTTCTTAAGGAAAGGGTTAATAATATTTCAATTTCTTATCTCTCAAATTCTGATCATTTGCACTATTGTTATTTCAAGTCAAATGAATTATTTCACCAATAAGTCTCTAGGCTTTGATAAAGAGGCGATACTTAATATTCCAATGCCTGATAGTGATGCTGATAAGTTGGCCAGATTTAAAGAGCAATTAATCGTTGGCACAGGTATTAAGAGTGCCAGTTTCTCATTAGGCTCGCCCATGTCGAATAACACCTTTGAAACTAACTACCGACTAACAGAGGATCAAAGTGAATTGCATAATCGTGTGATCATAAAAGTTGCAGATATTCATTATAAATACACCTATGGATTGACATTATTATACGGCAGGTGGTTTACGGAAGCTGATGAAAGGGCCGCTGAGAGATTGTTTGAAACAAGACAAGAAGAAGGGCAACTTACTTATATTGTTAATGAAGAAGGGGCTAGAACCTTAGGCTTTGCTAACCCTGAAGACATTGTAGGAAAGAACATCACAACAGGGATTGGAGACATATCGGCTGAAGTTATTGGCGTGGTTAAAGATTTTCACCTTACTTCTTTACACGAAAAAATAGAGCCAGCAGTACTCGTCCATTTTCCGCAGTTTTATTACAACACGGGCGTAAAAATTTCTATGGAAAATAGTAGAGAAGCCATTGCTCATATTGAAGAAAGCTTTAACAATATATATCCAGAAAGCCTCTTTGAGTACAGCTTTATAGATGATAGTATTCAGGAATTTTACACCAACGAGTCTCAGACTTTTAATTTACTGAAACTCTTTAGTGGTCTTTCGATATTCATTTCGTGCCTTGGCTTGTTAGGTATGATCTCATTTATCGTGGCTCAGCGTACAAAAGAAGTAGGTGTGAGAAAGGTGCTTGGTGCAGGTGTTATGAGTATTGTATTGCTTTTCACTAAAGACTTCATGGCGCTAGTTGTAGTAGCCTTCGTCATAGCAAGCCCTATAGCATGGTACGTAATGGATAGCTGGTTAGGAAATTTTGCTTATCAGATAAACATTCAACTTTGGTTCTTTGCCTTAGCAATGCTAATTTCTGTAATAATCACATTTTTAACCATCGGTTTTCAGTCCTTTCAATCTGCCATCTCAAATCCAGTGGATAGTTTAAGAGATGAATAATTATGATATTCCACAACCTTAAAATAGCCGTAAGAAACCTTGTTAATAATAGTAGCCATACTATAATTAATACAGTAGGGCTAAGCATAGGTATTACTTCTGCGCTAATTATATTCTCAATTCTTAGTTTTAATTTATCTTTTGATAATTTTCACGATAGAGGAGATGCCATTTTTAGATTAGTTACGAATGAAATCAAAAGTGGAAAATCAGAACCTAACCCAGGTATGCCCTATCCATTGCGTCTTTCGTTGAAGCAAGACTTTGCTGAAATAGAGGATTTTGTAATGATCGATCAAAACTCTGGCTCCATCATCACTATTACTGCAGGCACAGAGAAATTAAAGTATGATGAAAAAAATACTTACTTGGCTTGCGTTACCCCTTCCTTCTTCAATGTTTTTGAGAGAAAGTTTATTTTCGGTAACAGTAATTCCTTGGACGAGCCAAATACAGTAGTGATTTCAAAACGATTAGCTGAAAAGTATTTTGGTAATCCTCAGTCGGCCATAGGACAGACTATTAACTACGAAAATTTTATAGATCTTACTGTTACTGGAATTATTGAGAACTCACCTTTGAATACTGACATTCCTCATGAATTTCTTATTTCATTTGAAACTGCTGCCGAACAAAGGATATGGGATTCATGGGCAGCTACATCTACTTCTGTACAGTCATTTGTAAAGCTTAAACCAAATGTAGATATTGAGAAATTTCAGTTAAAAATTAAGGATTACATTCAGCAAAAAAAAGAAGAAGGAGATCTTACTAAAGTTGAGCTGTTGCTTCAGCCTCTTTCTGAAATGCATTTTAACCAGGATTACCCTACTCTGTCAGGAAGAGTTTCTACTAAAGAATCATTATGGTCCCTGGCAATTATTGGTTTATTATTGATTGTAACATCCAGCATTAATTTTATTAATCTAAATACAGCCATTGCTGTGAGAAGGTCTAGAGAAATTGGGATTAAGAAAATACTAGGTAGTAGTAAGCTGCTTTTAATTAAGCAATTTTTATTAGAAACATCACTCGTGACGGGTATTGCATTGCTATTATCAATTGGTGCGTTTGAACTTGCTCAATTGCATTCTAGAAACTTTTTAGGATATGAAGT
>CAYGNU010000567.1:0-3283 GCA_964351175.1 uncultured Roseivirgaceae bacterium
GTTGTAGGTGATTCTAAATGCCCAAGTACTGAATTTTGATGGGTCTTGTAACTTAAAAATACCTTTATGGATAGCTATCCATGCGTTTTGCACTACATCTTGAGCGGTTTCTACATCATGAGTAAATTTACATGCGAAGTAGATCAGCTTTTTATTCCATCTTTTGATCAGTAATTCAAATGCCTTGATATCTCCTTCATGGCATTTAAGAATTAGCAATTCGTCAAAGATTTTATCTTTATTCATCGAAATAACTTATTGACATCTGTTAGTCGCAGCAAGATGAATATGGTTCAATTATTTCATGAAAAATAATTGTCCGCAAGAATTTATGAGAAAATCAATCAACTGGAGCTGATCGAAGTGACTATGCTTCTAATATTAATACATCTTGAAAATATAGTCCGGGCACTTCTTTCCAATTGCCATGAAGCATTTCTCTCAGTTTTAAACCCGACTCTTTCAAAATAAGGTTCAGTCCTTTCTCTGTAACAGCAATGGCATCCTCAGGGTATTTTACCCACTTAGGTGCAAACCAGTCTTTTGATTCATAAGCGGGCTCATCAAAAATCCATTTATTGGAAGGAGTATTATGGTATTTGCCCTTTTTGTTTGATTTCTCCTTCAATGAAAATTCATAAGCCCCATCTAAAACAAAAAAGGTTATCACGGCTTTACCTCCAGGCTTCAAGACTCGCTTTATTTCTTTGAAATAATAGATGGCATCATCCTCTTTTAAATGAGTCCAGACAGAGAGAGCAGTTACTAGATCATAAGTATGAGAAGGTACTGGCCATGGTTTTTTCTCATCTGATTGATTCTTTACATAAGTAGGGTTAGCTAGGTCAAAGTGTATAAATTCATAATATTTTGAGTCATAATGAGCTTTGTCAAAACTAATATCCTTTTTTAGAACATCTAACCCTGTGTACTTACCATTCTCTTTAATAAAGTTTTGCGAAGCGATAGCCAATAACCCTGTCCCACAACCAATATCCAGTATCTTATTACCTTGTTTCTTTTCTAGTGTATTATAAAAAATAGTTTGGAAGATTCCGATAACATGCGCCCATTCAGCATAAGACACTTTGCCTCCACGTCTATGTCTTAGCCCTGGAATATTTTGAATGTTATTGGTTCTTAGAATAAATTTTCTGTCACCTCTACTGAATAAAAGGTCCAAAACAGCAAATAGCTTTCTGCTTAATTTCTTTATCATACTTTGATTTTGGAATATTATTTTTCGTATTGTGGCTTTTCCTGACCCTTATAGATTTCAAACTCTACTCTTCTGTTAAGGCTTTTCTTTTCGTCACCATTGGCTATTGGTTTAGAACTTCCATAGCCTTTAGCGCTAATTTTTAACTCATTTACATTTCCAAAGTAAACTAAGTATTCCTTTATAATATCTGCACGCTCTTGTGACAGTTTTAGATTAAAATCTTCTCTTCCATCAGAGTCTGTGTGCCCAGATATATGCAATTTGAATTCGGGATTATCAAGTAAAAAATCAGCTAGCTTGTCAAGGTCACTGTACATTGGCGTTGACATCTCAGCCTTACCTTCTTCAAATTCTATTGATTCAAATTTTAATTTACTTGAAATGGGTTGTGTTGTTTTATTCAATTGCATTTCTCCATCTAAATAGAATAGCTCTTCAATTCTGAAGAATTCTTCACCTTGAATAATGAGTAGATAGTTATTATTATTGATTAGGTCAAACTGAAATGAACCATCTGGCCTTAAGAATTTTGGTGCTACCTCAATGCCATTGTCCAAGTCAATAATGGATACAATTCCTTTAAATGGTTCACCTGTATCTTCATTCATCAGGGAACCCGTAACCGTAGTATTCGCACCTGGTTGGGCCTCCATTGGCAATGGAAAAGAGTATAAATCCAGGTTTTCCATTTTATCGCCTACTGATCTGGCATAGTATAAATCTTCTGATTTTGCATCAATGGTAAAGTAAAACTCACTGCCAGGACCATTAACAAGAGGGCCAATGTTTTTAGGTTCACCCCAGTTCTTGCCATCAAAATATGATTTGTAGATATCAAACTCTCCAAAGTTTAAGTTTTGACCATTTGAACTAAAGTAAAGTACATCGAATACATGATGATAAAAGGGACTCACTTCAGAGTTTCTGGTATTGATAATGGGACCAGCATTCTTTGCTTTTTGCCAGTTGCCATCAGCTCCTTTTGTGGAATAATAAATGTCAGAAAGTCCAAAACCACCTAGCCGGTCTGACGCAAAGAATAAAGAGTCTTCTGACCGTGATAAGCTTGGGTGGCTATCCCAAGATATACTGTTGATATTTGTTCCAAGAGATTTGACTTCACCCCAATTCTCTTCATCAATTTTTTTTGCGGTATAAATATCACAGTCACCAAGGCCATCAGGAGCATTGCATCTAGCAAAATATAATGTATTTCCATCTTTACTCATTGTTGCCGAGCCTTCATTGTATTTTGTATTCAGTCCTTTAAATTCTTTTGCCTTTCCCCAACTATCATATTCATTAGTAGTGTAGAATAAGTCCTCGTCATGCACGGGATCGAGTCCTCTATTATGCGAATTTCTTTTGGAGGTAAAAATCATAAGGTTGTCGTTGCCACTCAAAGCTGGTGCATAGTCAGACTTATCTGAATTAACTGTAGCACCCATATTTAACAAGACACTTCGGGGAGGGCGAAGAGTATCAATCTCTTTTCTATAATCTACCAATTCATAATAGTAATCAAGTGGTACATAATATTCCTTGTCATTTTCGGCTAGCTCCTCATAGTAGAGTTCAATAGTTCTAATGTCTATATCCTCCCGATGATGCTTTAAAACTAGTTTATATAGCAATTTGGCTTCAGAGAGATTGCCATACACTTCTGTTAATTTGGCTAACCTCCAAATCAAATAAGTGTCACGATAAAAGTTGATCACCCCAAAATTTTTGATATACTCCTGAAGAACTGGGAATAGTTTCTCCCATTCAGCATTATCATCTAGTTTTCTAATAGTCTTAAGTTTAGACTCATTCCTGTAGTAGGGAACCTTGTTAAGATTCGGAAAATTAAATAGATATGATTCACTAAAGGTGGTGAGGGTATCATTAACTTGAAGTACACCTACAGCTTTCTGTTTGTCTTTCTTTTTCTGCGCTTCAGAAGGTGAAACGACTATAAGGAGGCAAAAAAACCACGTATAAAAAATCTTATTCACTACCAACCTGTGTTATTTATGCTGAGAATAAAGATGTTATAAAAATGTATTTTTAACAAGTTGA
>CAYGNU010000568.1:0-3280 GCA_964351175.1 uncultured Roseivirgaceae bacterium
GAACATCCTGATAAAGTGATTCCCAAAAACGGCATTTATGCAGTGAAGGTAAGAGTAGATGATGTTTGGTATAATGGGATGATGAACATTGGTGTTCGACCGACTTTTGATGGAGAAAAGAAAACCCTTGAAGTAAACATTTTTGATTTCGACCAGTTCATCTACGGCAAAACAGTACAAATCCGCTTCTTTGATCGTATTCGTGAAGAGCAGAAATTTAGTGGGGTGGAGGAGTTAAAAGAACAACTCGCAAAAGATAAAGAAAGAGCCCTGACGGTTCTTAGCGCTATTATTGCTTAGCAAACCTTAGTTTGTTATGACAATTGATTCCGTTGTAAACTCAAAGAAATTCATAGTTATTCCATTTTGAGAATATTTAACTGTGAATTGAATTGGCTCTGTAGTCTCCGGTGCTACTTTCAAAACCAGAACCATTTCATCTGGTACAGTAGGTTCAGAATTTAAAAATTCATTTAGCTTTTTTCGTTGATATCCTGATTTTCTATAATGAAAAATGATATCAAATAACTCAGCTAAATTATCACTTGAAGTATATTCTGAACTGAAATTCTTATTACTGAAAATTTCAATATTGGTAATTACTTCTTCTGAAACCGGGGTAGTAGGTGAACAAGCAAATGCAGATGGTATGAATGAAAATGAATTGAGTCGTTTATTATTCAAAGAATAATATTCTGCAACTGGAAACATGGTAAAACCAAATTTATCATATCCAATAGTGTCAGATTCTAATGTACTATATTCAATACGTAAGTATGATTCATCTGAAATTGAAATACTTTTCGAGTCTGTAATGAAGTCAACGGTTTTGAATTTATCAGGAAATGGTCCACAATCATCTACTATGATATTGCAAGAAATAGCTACAATGGTGAGAAGACTTACTAGATAGATATATGCAAAGATCGTTTTTCTAAACATGCTCTCTCCTAAATTGTTAGATGTTTAAAAAATAATCAATTATACACCCTGAAGTATAATTGATTTTCGGAAACTTGTTCAAAACGAAAGAGAAAGCTTTCAGAAGGTTCATGAGTTTCTCCCATAATTCCGGCAATACGGGTTACGATATCCGGATATTGAGCGTCCATGTTGGTTTGTTCTCCGGGACCATCTACAAGATGTTCCAATTCAATGGGAGAATTAGGGTTATTACTCATATTCAGTCGAACTCCTTTGCAATCACCTAACCGAACGAATTGTTTGCCACCTTGTTTGAGAAATTCCCAATACAAATTGGAATGCGCTTGATAGAATCAAAAAGATAAATCTGTAGCGAAATATATTCAGAAGCCTTTTAGAGTGTATTTTAATTAGGTTAGATATAGTAATATTTCGAATAAGCCTTAGAGAATTACTATCCAGAAAATCATTTTTTGCAGTGATAGATTAATTCTGTACTCATTAAACCATATTTATAGATTTCTTCAGGAGTGTAGTTCGCTACAAAATTATCCTCATTAACTTTAAACCCCACCTCTGCTAATCTAGTTTTATAATCTTGACCATACCATCTAACGTGGTCGGTTTGTCCAAATGCTTTTTCTCTTTCTTCCGGTGAGGTAATACTCCAGTCCTCATATGTATTTGTAAGATTATAATCGATTGGAACCTGAAAGATTCCATCCCCATTTATATCCATGACTCTGCAAAGTTCGCTCATTGCTTGTTTATCATCAGGAATATGCTCTAATACATGATTGCAAAGAATGAAGTCAAAGTAATTTTCTTTAAATGGAATATTTGTAATATCAACTTTAACAATTTCTGTTTGTCCTTTGAAGTCATAGATTTCAGGGAATAGGTCACATGGTGTGTATTCAATTTTTGTATCAGTAGAAAATATATCATAAAAGAATTTTTCAGGAGCAAAGTGTAATAATCTTAAAGGTTTAGTTGTTTTAAAAACGTTGAATTTTTGAGTGATAAATAAATACAAAAGTCGATGTCTTTCTAACGCAAAACAGGTATGACATTTGGCATTCAGCCTTTTTGGTATTCCTGTAGGAGCAAAAATTTTGAATGAAGAATTACATATATGGCAATAAACATCATTGCCATTTTTCATTTTCCTAATTCTCAGGTCCTTTCTAAATGTATTTAATTTATTAATTAGATTAATTTGTTTTAATAAATTTATAGTCTGGGACATTTCCTTAAAATATGTTGAAACTGATTCGTGAACTGAATTATTCCTAAGTTTTAATATAGGTATTTGAATTTATCAGATGAGTTAATTTTACTCAATAAAAACAATAAATAATTGTGAGCTATCGGGATTGTTAAACTAGTTCCGAAGGTCAACCTTCGGAATTTAGTCTAGAAGCTCTTGCTTCATTTCTTACAAGCGAAGCTGGAGCTTCGTGAATACATTCCCAACGTGGACGTTGGGAACTAAATCAAGTAGTCGAGAACAAGCAATTATTTATAGCCATTATGTGTAGTTTTTAGATATTACCTTTCTTAGTAAAAAAATCAATTACGTTTTTGTCATTCGATATCAAGTTTTTTACATACTCATCCATTTCTTCTGAAGACATAATCGGTGCATCTAATTGTAATGAACGTAAGGTTCCGTCTTCTTGGGGTGCAATTAATATTATCCGACCAATTCTCAAGTCAAACAATCTCAAATTTACAATTGCATAATTATTCCTATCTGCTGTTAAAAAAGAAATGAAGTCTATTTGGTTTGTTTTAGTTTTGACAAATCCTTGTCCTGCATAATGAGGATGATTCCGAGATAAACTAAGAACGTAAGTATGGGAATATCCTTTTAAGTCGATGTAGTCTGTCAATACTGCGATTGTGAAGAAAACTTCGTTTGGTTTATCATTGATAAATTCTCTGTTAACTGCATTTTTGCTGACATACAGAGAATGATAAATGATTTTTCTGTCATTAAAATCAACACCTGTCCAGTCTCCTGAATTTCCCATTCCATTAAAAGTGCTGTCAATAAGCTCGTATTTTGGGACAGGAAAAGCACCCTCAATGAATGGGTTTCCTTCTAAACTAACATTCATAGAATCAGTTTTCCAATTTTTTGAACCCCATTTTATGGAATCGTTTCTATTTTCATTATGAATTCTTTCTTTCTCAAGATTCCACTTAAACTCAGTTTCTTTCTCTTGGGCTTTACAACTTGTAGAAAGAATTAATAGGATAAATATTATTATTTTATTCATTTTGTTATCAAATCATACACAACGTGCCGGGCTAAGTTCAGTTGGTTTTACCTATTGAATTTAGTGAGGGT
>CAYGNU010000569.1:0-3274 GCA_964351175.1 uncultured Roseivirgaceae bacterium
ACTGAGACCAGCCTTTCTGATACATGTTTTTTATAACAGAAAAGGAAGCCAGTTTATATCCCACAACTAAAAGAACTGCAGCTAATGTTGCTAACGGGATGAGGTTAATGATGGAACTCAGGAAAAGTACGCTGGCTAAAAGAAGAAAGCCATGTAGTAATGTTGAAAGTTTCGTTTTTGCACCTGATTCAATATTTACAGAGCTTCTGACGATCACCGAGGTAATGGGTATACCTCCAATCAATCCAGCTAATGTATTTCCAATTCCTTGAGCCACAAGTTCCCGATTAGGATTGCTTCGCCTCTTATGTGGGTCAAGATTGTCTGTCGCTTCAAGGTTTAACAATGAAGCCACTGAGGCAATGATTGCAATGACAACACCTGCCTTCCAAACCTCAAAATCAAGTATGTAACTAACATCAGGAAAGCTGAGCACTGATGATAATGTGTCAACCTCCGGAATGAAGACGAGGTGAGTGCCCGTCAAATGAAATGAGGGGCCAAAGTATTGGAAAAAAAAGTTCAATCCAACGCCCAGTATCACCACAAACAAGGATGGAGGAAGAAGCTTGATATTTTTTAAAATGGTTTTATCCCAAAAAATCAATAAGGCTAGTGAGATTATAGATAAGACAACTGCTCCGGGTGATATTGAAGTTAGAATTTGCATTACTCTTTCAGGTAATCCATCAAAGAAACTTTGTGAATAATCGGAAAGCCTGCTGTCTAACTCGACACCTAATGCATAAGGTATTTGAGAGAATATCAAAATAATTCCGATAGCTGCCAACAATCCTTTAATGATGCTGATCGGCATGTAATCTGCAATTAAGCCTGCCTTAAGGAATCCTAGAATTAGCTGCAATACTCCACCTATGACTAACGCAAGTAAGAAAATTTCAAAAGTTTCAAATTCTCTAAGCATAACAAGTACCACAGCGGAAAGGCTAGCTGCAGGACCACTTACACTTGTTGAAGAGTTACTTATACTGCCAATGACGATACCACCAATGATTCCAGAAATGAGTCCTGTAATTAAGGGAGCTCCGCTTGCGAGGGCTATTCCAAGGCATAATGGAAGCGCTACTAGAAAAACCACAATACCGGCCGGAATATCCTTACCCGGATGTTGAAAGAGGGAGTTTAAAGATCCCTTTAAATCAACACTGCGAAAAATCTGTATTATGTTTTTTTGATTTCCCAATTAAGTTGGTTAGCAATAAGGTGTCATAGGCTATTTTAAAATCTCTAAAGCATGCTTACACACTCAGGCAACTCTTGCCTTATTAAACTCAAACTACAGAAAGTGGGAGAGCGGGCTATTATTTTACTTATGCTAAGGAAACAAATGAGTAGCTAGGTGCAGCAAAAAGATTGATTAGAATACTATTAGAATTTTAACCTACAAGCACAATGTGTTGCTGTAAGTTAGGCAAGATTATACATACAAGAGTTCGATGATATCTATCAAAACATTCTTTGCATCTACTTTGATTTTACAACCACGAGAATCAAAGGGATTATCTAATGAAGCCTTGGCTCATGATATTAAATCTCACGCTACACATAAATCTCGCTTAGAGAATGGTCATAAACAACCTACTCTGACTACTTTTTTTTTAAAAAATTGTCGATCTCTTTGAGTGAAGCCTAAAGAACTAATAACAAAATCAAAAAGCTTAAAGAGTTAGCTTCACTTCTTTGAATTCTATTACACGATGTGATTTATCTAAGCTTGAATTTCTAATCTCATTCTAATCCCCAATATTTCTTATAAAGGACATTTAGTCATACTTTTCGCTCAAATGAAGTTGAGTAGAAAATCAGTAATGCTTTTGTTCATGATGTTGCTCAACCTACTTTTAAGCTTCATCTTACAATACATTAGTATAGAGACAACATGACAAAAGTTCTTTTAGTGGAAGATGAACCTGGTGTAGCAGCATTCATCAAAAAGGGCCTTGAAGAGGAGTCTTATCAAGTTCATGTAGCGTATGATGGACATCTTGCTATACAGCTATTATCTGGCAATCAGTTCGACCTCATCATACTTGACCTCATTTTACCTGGGATGAATGGAATTGAGATCTGTAAGAAAATACGGTCTTCTTCGTTGACCAATGCTCCAATACTAATGCTTACTGCACTAAACAGTACGGAGAATATAATTACAGGATTGGATAGCGGTGCTGATGATTATCTTCCCAAGCCATTTAAATTAAAAGAACTTAACGCACGTCTAAGGGCACTTCTAAGAAGAAGCAATAAATCCGAAAACTCAAGTATTAGTGATGTTTTGGAAATAGAGGACCTAAAGTTGGATAGAACGTCAAAGATCGTTATCAGAGATGATAAAGAGATCAAGCTAACTTCAACTGAATACCGCCTGTTAGAATATCTCATGAAAAATCAAGGTCGAATTCTGTCAAGAGTAGATATTCTGGACAGTGTTTGGGATATCAACTTTGATATGGGAACGAATGTAGTTGATGTTTATATCAATTATCTCCGAAACAAGATTGAAAAGGGATTTAAGTCCAAACTCATTCATACTGCTATAGGCATGGGCTATATAATGCGAAGTGAGTTTTAAAATTTTAGAGAAGTGAACATTCGCAATAAAATCACGCTAATATTTATAGTACTAACAGGTTCATTGATGTCTGTAGTTTTTGTCATCATCTACTTGTTTTCTTACAACTACACTGATTCCGAATTTTTTGACAGGCTTGCTGAACGTGCAAATATTGTAGCGCAAATCCGACTGGAGAAAGATGAATTAAGTACGCAACTCTATGATGAAATAAGGAAGAAACATGTTCAGATTCTACCAAACGAAAAGGAAGCTGTTTACAGAATCGAAGATATAAACAATCCGGTCATACCAAATGAACTCAGTATCGCCTTTCCCTCTACATTTAAGGATAAACTTTCAAATCAAAAAATTGCTTTCTTTAAAAGTGGTAATACTTATTTTACCGGTATTATTTATTCTGACAATGAAGGGGATTTTGTTGTCATTGCATCAGCTGACAATGTTTTTGGCAAAGCCAAAATGAATAACCTTCGGGCAATTCTTATCATCGCCCTCCTATCAAGTTTGGTCGCCCTTTTTATTATCGGGAGATATTACGCTGGCAAGGTTTTAAAACCTATTGCTGAAATCACCAATCAAGTAAAAGAAATTACCGGAAGAAACCTTCATCTACGATTACATACCAAAAACAATAAGGATGAATTAGCAGAATTGTCAAACACATTCAATGACTTATTG
>CAYGNU010000570.1:0-3261 GCA_964351175.1 uncultured Roseivirgaceae bacterium
GGGTTAACGATGGCTGACCTGCAAAACACCTTTGACCTTTTGCTAAAATCGGGAGCTGATATTCAAGAAATGAATGCCGTCAGAAAACACCTGTCGCAGATAAAAGGCGGTCAATTATTAAGACATACCAAGGCTAAGGTTTACTCTTTGATTATCAGTGATGTGGTGGGTGATGATATCAGCGCCATAGCCAGCGGCCCTACTGTACCTGATAATTCCACCTTTCAGAATTCAAAAGAGATTCTTATTAAATACAGTCTTTTAGAAAAAGTACCTAAAGGCATTCTAAATTATATTGAAGATGGTGTTAATGGAAGCATCACAGAAACTCTCAAAGAGGGTGACCCCTTATTTAGTAATGCTAAGAGTATCATCATCGGAAACAATCAGGTGGCTCAAGATGCCGCTAAATCTACGGCTGAGCAATTGGGGTATCATGTAAAAGTCTACTCAGTATTAATTATTGGTGATGCAGTAGAAGAAGCTGAAAAACTATTGTCTAAGGCATTCAATAATAAATATTCAAAACCCACATGCCTACTTCAAGGCGGTGAAACTACTGTAATGATCACTGGTCAAGGCAAAGGGGGAAGAAATCAACATTTTGCCTTATCTGCATTGCGACAGTTTTCAACAGAAACTGGAAATATCACTATCTTAAGTGGTGGTACTGATGGTACCGATGGGCCTACTGACGCAACCGGGGCAGTTGTAGATATAAACTCAATAAAGAAAATCAATGACCTTAAACTGGATATTGAAGCTTATCATAAAAATCAGGATGCCTACCATCTTTTTGAACAAACTGATGACTTGATCATTACAGGTCCAACTCAAACCAACGTGATGGACATCATGCTTGCTTTAATCCATTAATATAAACATATGACTTCACCGTTCTATTTGCTATTTCTTCTAGTTGCCAGTATAGTCTTTATCGTTTGGAGCACAGCATATAAAAAAATGAATGCTTTTTTTGCTCTGCTCATCGCAGCATTTGGCGTTGGGTTGTTCAGTGGACTTCCTATTGGTGATCTTGTAGAAATGCTCAAGAAAGGCTTTGGTTCTACCATGGAAAAAATAGGTCTTCTTATTATTCTGGGTACCACGCTTGGAATCATTCTAGAAAGGACTGGTGCTACCTCTAGTATGGCCAATAGCATTCTCAGACGAATGACCGAAAAGAATGCGCCAGCAGCCATAGCCCTTACCGGCTTTATTATGGGCTTCCCTATTTTCTGTGATTCTGGTTTTATCATCCTCAGTGGATTGAATCATTCTTTGGTGAAGAAAACCCACTTCAAAATGCCTGTAATGGCGACAGTTTTAGCCACTTCACTGTATGCTGTTCATTGTCTTGTTCCTCCTCACCCTGGCATAACCGCAGCCGTAGGCACTGCAGGTGGGGAGCTAGGAAGAGTGATGCTTTGGGGAATGCTACTTGCGCTACCGGCTGTCATTATAGGTTATTTATGGAGCGTTTGGCGCGGCAATAAGATGGAGCACACTGAGCAAGATCAAAATCATGTCGAACATGATACGATAGATCTTCCTTCTCCGCTTTTATCATTCATTCCGGTGATATTACCCATCTTATTGATAGGCCTTAACGCTATGCTACAGCTCAATTATAGTGCAGCAGAAATGAATGGCAATATCTTCTTGAAGATTATCTCCTTCATTGGCGATCCGGTGATGGCATTGGGCATAGCTGTAGTTGTTTCTACGGTTTTGATTAAAAGAAAGCACAAGGAAGGTTTTAAGCATTGGCTGACTGATGGTGTAGATAAAGCAGGGATGATATTGGCCATTTGTGCAGCGGGCGGAATGTTTGGTGCTATGCTTAAAGCCACAGGCATTGGTGGAAATTTGGGTGAAATGTTGAGCGGTTTGTCTTTGGGCATTTTCTTTCCATTTTTGATAGCTGCTACACTGAAAACCGCTCAAGGCTCAACTACCGTAGCGGTTATTACTGCAGCCTCATTGGTTACGCCACTATTTGCCAGTCTTTGTCTTGATTCACCAGTGGGCATTACCTTAGCTATATTAAGTATGGGAGCTGGTAGTATGGTCATCAGTCATGCCAACGACTCCTACTTCTGGGTGATCAGTAAGTTCTCCAACATGGACACCAGCACAACCTTAAAAGTTTATAGCACGGCCACGCTAATCATGGGATTATCTGTTCAGTTGATTATTTGGCTTTTGTTATTAGCGTTAGGTTAATGTCAAATCAGCAAGTTCATATCCTCAATGGTGATGCCTTAAAAAGTCAGTTAAAGGATTGGCTCAAAGGTGACATTATTGTTGCACGTGAGTGTCTGGTTGATGGGGATGACTATGGCCATGACATGGATTCCTTCTATCAATGCAGGGCAAGTTTCATTAGCGCTCATTACGAAGGTTATAACGAGAAAGACTACTTCATAAAGACGGTTCCAGAGATTGAAAAAATTAGACATTTAACTGCAGATTCTGAAGTAAACCTTTGGTTTGAGGATGATGTGTTTTGCCAGGTGAACCTTTGGTTTTGTGTTAATCTATTACACCAAAATGGCCTTAAAAAACTATGGTTAGTTCGGCCTAAATCACATACCCAATATGGTTTTGGCGGATTAAATGATCAGCAGCTAGCGGAAGCTTTAGATCAGCGAATATATCTGAAGCACCAAAATGAAATAGCAGGTTTATGGAATCATTTCGAAGTCAAAAATTTTGAGGAAATGACAGCCATAGCTAAAAAGTTAAAATTAGATTATCCTTTTATGTCTGAAGACATAGTCGCTTGGGTTGAGTCCGTGCCCTCCAAAAATAACCCTGGGAAGCCCACTCAGGTTATCTTAGAAATAATCAAAGATCTTGGTACTCAAGAATTTAGTCCAATCTTCAAAGAATTTTGCAAACGAGCACCTGTTTATGGGTATGGAGATTTACAAGTGAAAAGATTGCTTGACAAAATAATCAGTTAATATTACTGAAGGGCAAAAACACGAATAACATTTATTACCTAGTTTTATTTTACGCGTCTATTCCCTATTCAATAGCAAGCTTTTTAAATCAATTATAAGGCAGCAGTTTGACTGTGAATCTAAAGTCTGTTTTGAATACTCGATACTGATGAACATCAACTAAAACCTTGATAGCCATCATATTATATCTTCCGTAATAATTGGACATTGTCATAAACATAAAAATGTCTCGAAATGAATATTAAGAAGATATTGCTACCGATAAATTATTCTGCTTGTTCGTTGAATGCAT
>CAYGNU010000571.1:0-3244 GCA_964351175.1 uncultured Roseivirgaceae bacterium
CATCCACAATACACTTACCATTACACCCAACACACAATTCTTCAACTTAAACATCATTCTATTTAGTTAATTGGAATACTATAAATAGTAGTCAACGGCTTTACTCTCTCGTTTTCCCCTGTATAGGTTCTTCGACTAACGTTCTCTACTTTAATAATCAATTGGTCACCAGGTCTAAACTGGCTTCTCCATGAAGTCAGATTAACACTTTCAGAAGAGAAATTTTCAACCTTGATTTGTCGTCCAGCTCTAGCCAATTTTACTTCTATTCTTGAAACTCTGTATCTAGCATCTTTTGGTACTTCTCTAGCAAAATTCTCTTCTGCTTCCGCAGCGACTCTAACCTCGGTCAAAGCGCCACCGCTCACACCTTTTTCAAAATCAACTTCCTTACCTCTGTTTGTAATTTTAATATTGGGAGGCGGTACTTTCTTAACATCGAAGGTTTCAGTACCTAGCGTGCTTCCAGCATTACTTACCGTCAATTTAACTTTACTTCTTCCTTTAGGAACAACAGTGATTAATCCAGCTCTATTTCCTTTAACAATAGAAGCATCACCTGAAGAAAAAGAAGGATTGTAAGAAGTTCCTAAAGCAGGTACTTGTACATCAAGCTCATTTCCACAATTCATGTAAAGTGCTGACAATGCCGCTGACCTCACCTGAATAACTGGTTTTATAACGAAGTACTTGTGAGTAAGATTATAGGTGGAATCATTTAATTCGATTTGAGCTTCAAATGACTTTTCAGCCATTAAAGTTTTTGAATCATAATTACCTGGAGTAGCAGTAAACTCAATTTTACCATATTTAATACCAGCCTCATTCTGTCCTGCTTCTATTTCCTTTTTGTCATACATGAATGTAGGGTTCAAACCAGAAGCTGAAGCAGTAATAAATAACTCAGCCTCAAACTTAGCACCAGCGGCCACAATGTTAGAAGTAGGTCTCACCAAAGGTACTATTTGATCAAACTCAACATCTTTGGCTCCTACCTGCTCAGCTAAATCAGCCAGCGCGCGTCCTTCATAATTCAATAACTCTGTCTCCAAATGACTAATTGTAGCCATACCTGCCGCTGTAGGAGTTTTCATGAAATAATAATCCTCAAAGGTTTTATTCGCCTGATCAGGATCATTTTTAGCAATATCAATATCCTTAGCATCTCGAGCCAATGGAGTAAAAGTATCACCAGTTAACTCAGTCAATAACTTAGCATAATCATTAAGCTTTTTCTTCAACTCAGTTCCGTTACCCTGCGTTACCATGAAACTACTTACTATTTCATCGTCCTTAGCACCTACTAATTGGCCATTTTCATCTTTACCACCCGTAATTTCTACGAACTGATCTCTAAGGCCATTCATATAGGTTCTAATCTCAGCCGTCTTTTCACGAACTTGTTTCGCTTTATCTAAAGCCTTTTTGTCATCAGGTCTGTTTCCTTTTTTCTCAACCTCAGCATTTATACTGCTTACAAGGCCAACATTCTTTTTAACTATTTCTTCACCTTGCATTTGCAAAGCCTCGTCAATAAAAACGAATTTCTCTAGAACGGAATTACTTACCTGTAATGCTAACAAGGCGGTTAGCACCAGATACATCATTCCGATCATCTTTTGTCTCGGGGTTTCTTTTCCGCCACTCATTCTATTTAATTTTTATTAATGAATAAATCATAATTTCTTTTAACAAACCTTAACCCTTAGGTTGGTTTGGAGATCCACCTCTCATTGCAGTTAGCATATTTCCATACACATTATTAAGAGATGTTAAGTTACCAGTAAGTTTATCCAACTCTCCAGCAAACTTCTTGGTGTTTTCACCAGCACTAGCCATTCCTTCAAGAGCCTGAGCCATATTAGTGTAAAACTTGTTCATAGCTTTCACATGACTATCAGAATCCTTTAACTCCATTTCGTAAACAGCATTCAGAGCACCAAGATTTTTAGTTACATTTTGTATTTGAGAGTGGTACTCTTTAGCATCTTTAGACGCATTTGACATTTCTACAAGTGCATTAGCAGTTGTAGCATATGATTTATTCATTTCCAACAATGATTGAGAGGCGGTTTTAACATTCTTGGCGTAGTCATTAGTTGCAACAGCAGCATCAGCAAGATTTGACATTTTAGAAGCGGAATCAGCCATATTTCTCATTCCTTTTCCTAAACTATCAATCAATTCAGGGCCAATTTTTGCTTTTTCTAACATCTTGTCAATTTCTTGAGAAGGAGAAGCTCCGCCAGCAGGCTTATTAGAGATTCTAGGTGCAGATGTAGGACCATCATAATCCTCTGCTAGTTCAGGGTAAACTTTTGACCAATCTGGCTCAGCATGTGGTGGCTCAAATGCACTTAGGAAGAATATACCAGCTTCCACTGATAGACCAATCATAAGCATTTCATTGGCACCAGGTAAGTGAAGAATTTTAAATAACGCACCGATAATAACTACGGCAGCACCTATACCATATACCTTAGGCATGATGGTCTTATACATAAGTTCTGCAAATCCGCCTTTCTTTTTACTCATTGTCTTAAAGTTTTAATTTAATACTAGTTAAGTTTAATCTAATTGGTTGAAATAATCAAATTTAAAATTCAGCTCCAGATGATCTTCCTAGATGAGTCATAGCATTTCTGAATCCTATGTATGCTCTAGTTGAATCTTTAAATTCAAAAGTTCTTGTTCCTGTTTCTAAATAATACGCTACATCTTTCCAAGATCCACCACGTATTACCTTTTTCGGGAAAATATCTGGATTGTATTTAGGGTGATTAGGGTCAGTTCTTTTCTCTATATACTGTGGATTTAAATCCCATACTAAAGGAACAGATGCTGGGTTGAAGTCATCTAAACACCATTCTGACACGTTACCTGCCATGTCATACAAGCCATAATCGTTGGCAAAATATGACCCTACAGGTGCAGCGTAAGCAAATCCATCATCATAGAAGTTACCTCTACCCGGCTTGAAGTTAGCCAACATACAACCTTTTGAATTTCTTATGTAAGGATTACCCCATGGATACTTTGCCATATCTCTTCCACCCCTTGCTGCATATTCCCACTCAGCTTCGTTAGGAAGACGGAAAGATGGCATTGGAACTTCTCCAACACTTCTTCTGTAGTCAGCCCAATAGGCAGTTCTCCACTCTGAGAAGTATACTGCTGCTTCCCAGTCAACTCCTACAACAGGATAATCATCATAACCCGGATGCCAGTAGTAATAGTCCATAAC
>CAYGNU010000572.1:0-2152 GCA_964351175.1 uncultured Roseivirgaceae bacterium
GCCTACATCTTTAACTCAGAAAATGGCGGTGATAAGTATGAGAATGATGTATATGATGGATTATATTATGCGATTAAAGATCTAAAAGATCCTTTGGTTGAAAGTCTAGGTGGCCATGAAAAAGGCATTCGAGCTGTAGCATCATCTACAACGGGTGACGAGATATTTACCGCTGACACTCAAGGCAAAATCTTAGGTTGGACATTGAAAGGTGTTAATCGAGTGGCAGATACTATTGTAAACACGAGAGCGAATCACCTTATCAGAGCCATTGATGTTACTTCTGATAATAAAAGGTTAATTGCTGCTGGAGAATATCCTAGAACTGCGGGTATGACATTTGTCGAAGTTTTTGATACCCGCTCAAAGCAACGTTCTCAAGTAAATGGTTTTATAGGTGAAGTATGGAATTTGATAATTACTCCAGATGATAAGAATTTCTTTGCCTTAGACAATGGTGGAACTTCTATTCAAAAGTCTGATTTCAATATTACAAATGTAATAACTAAACCTTCAACCAGACTTAATGACATTGCTTTGTCGGATGATGGAAATTATATAATAGGCGCTGGAAATGATGGTGGCGTTTACCTTTATGATGTAAAAGCTGGCTTCAAAGAATCTAAAATATATGATAATACAACTAAACTCTTAAATATTGCCGTCAGTGGAGATAATATGGTGGCAATAGGCGATGAAAGGGGCTTGATAAAACTATTTAAGCTTTTTGGAAATCAAAGTGCAACGAGATTAGTTGGTCACAGCTCACCAATTGAAGATCTAATTTTCAGCACAGATGGCCGCTTTTTAGCTTCTGCCTCAAGAGATAAAACCGTAAGGTTATGGAATAGGGAAAACCTAACAGCTCAACCCATCAAACTACAAGATCACCCCGATTGGGTGTTTACTGTAGCCTTTAGTCCAGATAATAGTCAAATATTAGCAGGTACTAAAGAACAAGTAGTCAGAGCCTGGCCTACCAATATAGAAGTAATGGCAGATAAGATATGTGGCAAAATTGACAGAAACCTTAGTCAGGATGAATGGGAAACCTATGTTGCAAAAACAGGAATTGTAAATTAAAAAACATGTGATCAGTATGGTAAAGGTCAATAAGCTACTAATACTACCTTTTCTTATAGTTGTGCTTTGTGTTATAGAGCTTCAAGCACAAACAGCATGTACCCAAACACTTCGTACGGCTAGAACTGTATTTGATCAAGGGCGAATACATGAATTACCAGGACTATTAGAAACCTGTTTAAATAAAGGCTTTACACCGCAAGAAAGAACTGAAGCCTACAGGCTTCTTATACTATCTTACATTTACCTAGATGAAACAGAAAATGCGGATCGAGCCATGCTCGATTTGTTAAAAGACAATCATGGCTTCGCTATAAATAGAGAGGCTGACCCTTCGGAGTTGATCAACTTATATGAAACGTTCAGGACAACACCTATTTTTAGAATTGGAGGAAAATTAGGAGCTAATATTAGTTCTGTTAATTTGCAATCTACCGGTGGATTAAACAACCTAAATACCTCAACAAATGGAAATGACATAACCTATACTTCTAAATTGGGTTTTTTGATTGGTGCTGGAGCCGAAGTACCAATTAATAAACTATTTACAATAGGAGTCGAATTAGGGTATTCCATTAATTCTTTTGAAAGTTCTTCTAACCTATATTCAAACATAGATGGCTCTGTAGCCTCAAACAACATACTTCTTGAGAGTCAAGATTGGGTGGGTTTTCAATCTATGTTACAGATAAAGCCAATTCAATCCAAACTAAACCCCTTTATCTCCATTGGAGGCGGTATTGATTATTTGATTTCCGGTAATGTTACTGCAACTAGAGAAGTATTGAATGAACAGCCTGTTAAAGAAAATACACTGGATATTTCTAAGGCAAGAAGTCCAATAAATTACTACGCAAGCCTGGGCATAGGGATGAAATCAAAGTTTAGTAAAGGTGTGTTAGTCACTGAATTTAGATTCAAATACGGACTGAAAAATTTGACCAATTCAGATGAAATACTTGTGGAAGTACCAGAATAGATCTTTGATTACTATGGTAACTAGAGTAACTGTGCCATGGGTTCTGCGGAGTGATCAGGAGCGGCGGGGCGGGCGGGGTCGGGGGGGGCG
>CAYGNU010000572.1:2162-3235 GCA_964351175.1 uncultured Roseivirgaceae bacterium
GAATACATCTTTGATTACTATGGTAACTACAATAACTTTTCAATGGTTTCAGCAGAGTTTTCAGTTGGATACCTCATTGATATTTACAAACCAAAAAAACTAAGTGAGTAATATGAAATTCTCTTTATCGGCATTATTTCTCCTTGCTTTTTTTAGCTGCAATGCCCCTGGTGATGTTGAGCCAGAAGAAAGGAATACTTTTGTTAAAGTTTTTGGTAGTAGTTTGAATAGCACTGGATATGCTATCAGAGAAATCTCAGATGGATACCTTTTAGTTGGAACAGCATTGTCAGATACTCTAGAATATACCACCATTTATAAAACAGATAAAAATGGTAATACTCAGTGGAGTCAATTGTATGTAGATACCAATGGACAAAATTTCAAGGTTTTAGATGATGGTTACTTGATTGTAGGCGACAGTATTCAAAGACTAGGAAATGATGAAAACCTAACTAAGATTCTGTTAATAAAAACCGACCTACAAGGAAACGTAATTTCATCAGCTGTAATAGGTGAAACTGGCGAAGATGCCAAAGACTATCACGGTACAGGAATAGCTCAAAGCCAGACAGGAGAAGTTGTTGTTATAGGCACAAGAGAAAATGAAGATGATTTAGATGAGATGGTTTTAGTAGGATTTGATTCCAATTTAAATCAAAATTGGATTCAATATTACAACCTAAACAACAGTAACTACTAAGTAGGAACAAATATTCATTATGATTCAGATGGCAGAATAATTTGGGCTTCAACTTCGATAGTTTTTAATGAAGAAGATAACAATCAAATTGATCAAGCAAATTTTTCGATACCTGTAACTTTTGAAAATTCGGAAAATATCAATAATGACAGTTACGGTCAAAATAGTATAGAACAATATTTTGCTAATGATATTCAACCAATATTATCAGGTTATGGCGTTGTCGGCACCACAAATGAAAATGGCAATAGTAATATGTTTTTTATTAGTTCAACCAAAAATGGAGATATACGAGAACCAGACTACAGTCTGATTTCCTCGACAATTGGTGGAATTGAATTAAGAGGAAATGATGAGGGCAATTCATTAG
>CAYGNU010000573.1:0-3229 GCA_964351175.1 uncultured Roseivirgaceae bacterium
TGCTGCCGAAGCACAAGCGGTGGACAGGGCACACAGAATTGGTCAGCAGAATAAGGTATTTACTTATAAGTTCATTACAAAAGATACCGTTGAGGAGAAAATATTGGCATTGCAATCTCACAAAAAGAAATTGGCCAATGATCTTATTACTACCGAATCTAGCTTCGTGAAAAGTTTATCTAAAGAAGATATTGAGTCACTATTGACTTAATTATTTCAATCTTCTTCTACTTGTACCTTTTATGTAAACGTATAGCTGGCGAGCAACTATTTACGAACTATTTTTTGACATCAAATTCTTAGAATCTCAAGATTGATAATAAATATTTTCAACAATCAACAAGTTGAAAATAGACATTTACATAATAGAAGGTGGCCGTCAAATTCGTTAATTTTGATTTTTTATTAGGCTTACAAATTATATGAAAGATAAGGTTGTCATCATCACAGGAGGATCGTCAGGTATTGGTAAAGCACTGGCAGAAGTTTTTGGAAACCATGGCGCCAAAATAGTGGTAACTGGTCGTAAAAAAGAAGCGTTGGATGAAGTGGTTGATTCACTTAAAGCTCAAAATATAGATACTATCGGTTTTCAGGGTGATGTGAGTGTTGAAGAAGACAACAAAAAGATGGTGGACGCTACTTTAGCTGCGTATGGAAAAATTGATATTCTGATTAACAATGCAGGTATTTCTATGCGCGCCCCTTTTAATGATGTAGATCTAAAAGTGATAAAACAGGTAATGGACATTAACTTCTGGGGCTCTATTTATGCTACCAAATACTGTCTACCTGAAATCTTAAAAACAAAAGGTTCTGTTATAGGCATTTCATCTATTGCAGGGTTTAGAGGACTTCCTGGACGGGTTGGATACTCTGCTTCTAAATTTGCATTGCAGGGTTTCCTTGAAGCATTAAGAACTGAAATGTTTAAAACCGGTGTGCATGTATTGACCGCCTGCCCTGGGTTTACAGCCTCTAATATTAGAAAGACTTCACTAACTGCTGATGGAACATCTCAAGGAGAATCACCTAGAAAAGAAGAAAAAATGATGACTGCCGAAGAGTGTGCTTCATTGATTTATAAAGCGACCATAAAACGCAAGAAATATATCATTATGACCACTCAGGGAAAGATGACGGTATTCCTAAATAAATGGTTTCCGGGTATGATGGACAAAATGGTATACAATGTAATGGCAAAAGAAGAAAACTCTCCATTTAAGTAAAAGCCTGAGTTACTCAAAAGCATTAATTGATTATATTTGCACAACCATTTTAATCTCGGATGATTCAAAAGTATTTTCCCTTAGATAAAAATTACCTGCTTGAAAGTGCACAACTCAACTTAGAGTCTGAGTTGATAGTATTCTTGATTGATTTTTCTAAGTCTTTTTATCTAAGAAATTATAATCCACTAGGGATTGAAGATGCTACCATTAAAGCAATAAAAGAACATCAGTCAATCTATACACCAAGGTTAGAAGAGTTCTATAGAAACCTTGCTGCTGTTTATCGTTTCAAATACGGTCAAAATCAGCTCGAGTTTTTATTCGATGGCACTGATCATTCCACTAAATACCAACAAGACTGGTCTGAGACATTCAAGTCATGGTTAGTAGATTTCTGTTTGAAGCCTAACTTTCTCAGAGCTGTACTTGAGCTTACCGTATTCTATCCAGAAGGGCGAAAATCAGAATTGGCTGAGAATAGAATGAAAGCTTTTATCCATCAGCATTTTGATCTTAAGATCTACAAGTACAGAGGTATTGTAAGGAAGATGGCTTGAGAAGCTGTTTACTATAAGCCTTAAGCCACATGTTTTTCAAAATCTTCACTTCACAAGGATCTTGTTGCTTGTAGCTTATAGCTTGCGACTTTCTATTCCTCTTTCCTATATTCGCAGCAATTAAAAAATACGCTTATGTTTTGGGAAAGTTATTCACATGCAGAGATGAAGCGCGTTATCTTTGGTGCGTTGGACGAAAATCTTAATTATAGAGATAAACCGGTACTAGGGCTTCCGGCATCCTATCTCGATCCTCAGGTATTTTACAATGATGCACCATTTTTAAAAGACGCACCATTTCTTTCTACCCTCATTGCCAACCCAAATCATATTGGTTGCCATACATTAACGGCTTCTGAGCCAGCATTTCAAGGAACTCACAAAATAGAAAGAGAACTTATAGCACTATGTGCCCAACAGATATTTGAAGGTGGTGAAGAAGAGTTTGATGGATATGTAGCATCTGGAGGTACAGAAGCTAATATTCAAGGGATGTGGGTATTGAAAAATTATTTCATCAACGAGTGCAATGCTAAAGCAGAAGAAATTGCAATTGTTTATTCTGAAGACTCACACTATTCAATGCCAAAAGGTGCCTCCCTTTTAAGTCTAAAAAAGTATGTGACTAGCGTAGATGAAGACACTAGAAGAATTACCAAAGAGAGTGTTTTTACCCAGGTAGAAAAAGCAAAAAAAGAAGGAGTAAAGCATTTTATTGTAGTCATGAATATGTCTACCACGATGTTCGGATCTGTGGATGATATAAAGCAGATAACAGGGTGGCTAGATGATCTGACTATAGATTATCGGGTTCACGGAGAGGGTGCCGAGGGCGGAAATATCTATCGGTTTGTAACTGATAATGATGATTATACTTTTAAGAACCCTAAAGTATTTTCATTTAGCCTTGATGGTCATAAAATGCTTCAATCACCCTATGGAACGGGTATCTATTTGGTAAGAAAAGGATATATGCATCATGCCATCACCGAAGAGGCCAACTATGTTAAAGGAAAGGATTATACCCTCGTGGGCAGCAGATCAGGAGCCAATGCCATAGCGGTATGGATGATTATGAGAACCTACGGTTCTGAAGGATGGAAAGTCAAAATTAACCAACTGATGCAGAAAACCAGTCGATTATGTGACAACCTAACCGAGCGGGGTGTAGAATACTTCAGGAACCCTAAAATGAACATAGTAACCATTAAAGAAAAATATATCAGCCCAGAGTTGGCGTCAAAGTATATGCTAGTGCCAGATTCTCATGATCATGCTAAATGGTACAAAATCGTGATCATGGATCATGTTACTCAAGGAGATATTGATAGGTTTATTAATGACTTAGATGGGCAGTGATAATTGAATGCTTTAACAAAACAACAACTAATGCAATTAGAGACTGCCGCGCTCCATCATTAAACGTCATTGCGAAGGAAG
>CAYGNU010000574.1:0-3200 GCA_964351175.1 uncultured Roseivirgaceae bacterium
TTGGGTTTAGAACCTAGTCGAGATACATGCAGCTTAAGACACTGCGTTCCTGTTGGTCGTCCACAAGTTAAGAGATGAAAGAAGATGTGAAATGCCAACCCAAAACGTGCGCGCTAACCGCACCAAAGCATTTAAGGACTTCGCACGGTGAAGCCCAAATGCGCTCTTACGGCATGTTAGAGCACGCCTTTTCTAGTTATTTAAAGGCAGGTTCTCTCGATCCGTCCTTGTCCATATGGTCTAGGTAGTAAAGTTGATTATTCAGCATAATATACTTCGTGTCGAAGTTCATTACCTCAACTCTTGGAATTAGAATTAATGTGTCTCCCGCAATTTGATATTGACCGGTTTCATTCATACTGAGTCCAGATTCTCCATCACTGTGTTTATACCATTGAAGATAGGTTGAGTCCGAATATAGAGTCAATTTTTCCTTTGACTTGAATGTAAACTTTCCGTCACGATCCACAGATTTATTTCTGTACACTTTGAAGATGTCAGGATTGACCGTTGAGCAGGAAAATGATGTTAACAGTAGGCCTGTTATTAATATGATATATTTTCCTAAGTTCATTCCAATAGTGTGCTCTAACGACTAACTAGCGAGAGTATGCCCACCAGTTGTAAAGAGCACTAAACTAGCGAAACTGCCCAACACCTACAACGGCTTATACGGAGAACTGCGCTCAGCAAGTCTCAATCCAGAAAGAAGAAAGGAGGGAAGGGAAATGAAAGTAGCAGAATGGGCGGTGAAGCGGTCGTATTGTACTGATTCTGGCAGAAAGCACGTAGGCATATTCGCGCTAGTACCTGTTATGCACCTCTCTTTGCGTTAACAGTCCAGTTCAGTTAGTTCGTTAGGAGTTGGAGAGTTGAAAAACATCCGGCAAGTTCTGGAGACAGATTTATGATTGACTTCAATTACCCAAAGTTCAGTGGTTTCTCCAGTTACTACGTCTTGGGAGTAGCTTGGATATGCTACCAGAGTCAACGTTAATTGTTTTGTTCGCCAGAGTTCGTCAGCTTGTTCAATAGCAGATGATCCGTTAGACCATTCTCCGTTCAATTCCTCAAGTTCTCCTTGCTGAGTTAAATAGAAAATTGATATCTCATTGAGAGAATCAGTTTTGTCAATAACTGCTTGGATGTTAGCAGTTATGAGGTTTGTCACTTCGTCCGTAATTATCTCACCTCGATAGGGAATATCTTTTAGAAGTTCACTTCTTGACTTACCAGCTTGTTTCTCCGAGTTAGAACTGTTACAACTAATTATGAGAGTTAAAATGCAAAGTGCTAAAAATCTGCTCATGGGTGAAGTGGTGCATAACATCCGGCTAACACACACCGAGTGTTTGTTATATTTTATTGGTGAGACTAATCTAATGGATTTTTTATACTGTTCATAGTTGTGTTGGCCACATGCGTATAGATTTCAGTGGTACTTAAGTTATTATGACCCATCAAAGTTTGTATACTGCGCAAATCTGTTCCTTGTTCTAATAGATGAGTAGCAAAAGAGTGTCTTAAAGAATGTGGTTTCACATGCTTACGAATACCAGCCTTCAAGCAAGAGCGCCTTAGTATCTTACGAACTGATGTACTAGAGTATTGCGATTGTTTGGGTCCTTCAAATAAATATTCTTTCGGTCTGTATTTTCTATAATAGGCTCTCAGATCCTCCAATAATGATTTACTCAATAGTGAATACCTGTCTTTTCTGCCTTTAGCATCTTCAATTCTCAACATCATTCTACTGCTGTCAATATCCTTTATTCTAAGATTAATAAGTTCGCTCATGCGTAGTCCCGCTGAATAAATAGTACTCAGAATACATCTATGTTTAAAGTTCTTAGTATTAAATAATATTTTTTTAATCTCTTCTTTTGACAGTACCTCTGGAAGTTTCTCACGTTTTTGTGGCCTTTCTATTTCATAAAATCGATTGGGCATACCCATTACTGATTCAAAGTAAAATTTGATGCTGTTTATAATCTGATTGAGCATCGAATCTGATCTACCTAGGGAGACCTGATAGGAGAGATACCCTCTAATTTCTTGTTCACCTAGGTTAGAAATAGGTGTTTCTTTGTAATAATTGATAAATCCCTCAAACATCCCAATATAAGTTCTTGCCGTACTTGTGGTATATTTTTTCAACTCAAGCTTGAGTAAGTAATCTTCTGGACATTGTCTATAATCTTTGTCTACCAATCTGTCTCTATAGCGTTGTGCGTTAAACTGCTTATTTTCATTCACAGGGTCGTGTAAAGGCTTATTGGTGTAGAAATATTTGCCGTCAATCCAGGCAACTCCTTTAAATATGCTATAGATCATTTCCAGATTTGGCTTATTGTTTGGTAAATAAGCCATGTCATATTCCTTACTCCATCTTATGTCTGGTAATTCTTTGACGAGGGCTTGAATCACTTTGTTAGGATAAAATTTAAGCGCTATCATTTTGGTGCCATCAATTAAGAGATGTTTGAGCGTAATATTTTTGAGTGCAGAGTTATTCATAAGCTATACTAACGGCATTGAATTTATTTAACAAAATAAATCGTAGATTTAAACGTATAATAAACGTATAAATCTACGGTTATGAGAAAATGTAAGGAGTGTGGAAAACCATTGGAAGGACGAATAGATAAAGTGTTTTGCAGTCATTATTGTAAATCAAACTTTCATTACGTTCGTAACAAGGAGAAAGTGTCCAATAGATTTAAAAACATTGATTTGCAACTGAAACAAAACCGAAGGTTATTGAAAGAGTACAATAAAGCAGGAAAAGCAACAGTACGAAAATCAGTGTTGTTAGCAGAAGGTTTTAATCCCAAATATTTTACTCACTATTGGAAAAACGATAAAGGACAGGTGTATTTATTTTGTTATGAATTTGGGTTTTTGGCGCTTAAAGAACATGGTGCTGAAAAATATGTGTTAGTCCAGCACCAGCCTTATATGAATTGAATACTGATTAAATTTAACTTTATATCAGCCATCCTTATTTCTCCACTTAGCACCAGCATATTCTTCTGTTTTGGCAGCAGCTTCTCTACTGTTGAGTATTAGGTGCGTTTTGTCTTTCTGGATGCTTCTATAACCTAAGAGGAGAAAGAATTTTTTAGCAAAAAAACGAGCAATGCGCAGGTTAACCAGTAGAGTATTTTTTTCTCTGCTTGCCCATCGGATCCCTGGTACAA
>CAYGNU010000575.1:0-3193 GCA_964351175.1 uncultured Roseivirgaceae bacterium
ATTGTAATCTTCCCTTATCGTCCACAAAACTTTCCTTAGTTACCGCACGAGATCTAAAGAAATCAATATTCTTTTCTATAAATGCAAGTCCTTCATTGTAATAGCCTTGTCCTATCAATATTTCTGAAGTGGTAAGGTCTGTTTGAGCTTGTATTTTTTCATTGTAAGCATCAGAAGTAGAAAGTGTTGAGAGGCCTTCATCTAAATAAACTTTCGCTTTAACAAAATTACCGTAATGAGCCATGATCTCAGCGGCCGCTATTTTATTGAGGGAAGTCTCTATCGACTTGTCGCCATAAACTGTTTTACTTGTCCTAATAGCTTCTTCAAGATCATTTTCAAAAGTGGTAACATAACCAAGAGCAAGATTAAATTTGGCAGATCTCAAATAGTAACCAGGAATGTACTGATTGCTAGCGCCTAATTTTTTGGTTACTTTATTCTTGAATTTTACAAGCGTTTTTTTTGCTTTTTCATAATCTCCTGTGGCATATTGCTCATCTGCTTTGATGTTATATTTGTCCCACTTTTGTGAATAAGTATTTCCAGCAGTAATGAAAAGTAATAGTAAAACGAAGAAAGTGGCTTGAAAGTGAGCTGATTTCATAATTTGGAAAGATTTTGTCTTATTTATAAAATTAAATCAAATTGTACAATAAAGTGCTGATAATTAGACCTTTTCCTTCAATTACAATAAATAGCGGAATGCTAAACTGTATTATTAAGAATCCATCAGCTTTTTTAAGATGTCTTTTGCAGCTTCCGCTATAACAGTACCCGGACCGAAAACTCCACTAACACCAGCTTTATAAAGAAAATCATAGTCTTTTGGAGGGATTACTCCGCCTGCAATTATCATAATGTCTTCTCTACCCAATTCTTTTAGGGCATTAATCAGCTCTGGAATTAGAGTTTTGTGTCCTGCAGCAAGGCTAGAAGCTCCAATAATATGAACGTCATTCTCTGCTGCTTGCTGCGCAACTTCCTGGGGAGTTTGAAATAACGGCCCAATATCTACATCAAAACCAAGATCAGCGAAGCTAGTGGCAATAACTTTTGCACCTCTATCATGGCCATCCTGACCCATTTTAGCAACCATTATTCTCGGTCTTCTACCTTCTAACGCAGCAAATTCGTCTGAAAGCTTCTTTGCTTCTTTAAAATTTTCATCCATTTTAACCTCTCCAGAATAAATGCCAGTAATAGATTTTATTGTTGCTTTGTGACGACCGTAAACTTCTTCTAAGGCATCAGAAATTTCTCCTAAAGTAGCCCTCAGTCTGGCAGCATCAACTGCCAAAGCCAGCAAATTACTATTGCCAGATCTGGCAGCTTCAGTTAATTTAGTTAATGCGTTCCTAACTTTCTCGTTATCTCTTGACCTTTTTATTTCATTCAGTCTAGTAATTTGACCATCACGAACTTTCGTGTTATCGACTTCCAAAGTATCAAAGTCTGGTTGTTCATCCGTCTGGTATCTGTTAACACCAACAATAATATCTCGTCCAGAGTCAATGCGCGCCTGCTTTCTGGCAGCCGCTTCTTCAATACGCATTTTAGGCAAACCACTTTCAATTGCTTTGGCCATACCCCCAAGCTCTTCAACTTCTTCAATCAATTCCCATGCTTTATGAACTAACTCATCCGTAAGATATTCCACATAATGTGAACCTGCCCATGGGTCAACAACCTTGGTAATATTAGTTTCATTTTGAAGAAAGAGCTGAGTATTTCTTGCAATGCGCGCTGAAAAATCCGTTGGTAGGGCAATGGCCTCATCAAGTGCATTGGTATGCAATGATTGTGTTCCACCCAAGGCAGCAGCTAAGGCTTCAATGCATGTCCGTGCTACATTATTATAAGGGTCTTGTGCTGTTAAACTCCAACCAGATGTCTGGCTATGAGTTCTTAACGCTAAAGATTTAGGATTTTTTGGATTGAAGTGACTGACGATTTTTGACAAAAGCAGACGACATGCTGTCATTTTGGCTATTTCCATAAAATGGTTCATACCAATACCCCAGAAAAAGGAAAGTCTAGGGGCGAATGAGTCGATATCCATACCGGCTTTAATGCCAGTACGCAAATATTCTAGCCCGTCAGCAAGGGTGTAAGCCAATTCAATATCTGCTGTGCCTCCGGCTTCTTGTATATGATAACCACTAATGCTGATGGAGTTGAACTTTGGCATTTGTTGAGAGGTGTATTCAAAAATATCAGCGATCAATTTCATTGAAGGAAGTGGGGGGTAGATGTAGGTATTTCTCACCATAAACTCCTTCAAAATGTCATTTTGAATTGTACCACTCAGTAATTTCTCATCTACTCCTTGTTCTTCTGCGGCCACTATATAAAATGCCATGATAGGCAATACTGCACCATTCATGGTCATAGATACAGACATCTTATCAAGAGGAATCTGGTCGAACAGCAGCTTCATGTCTTCAACAGAGTCTATCGCAACTCCAGCCTTGCCCACATCACCTGTAACACGAGGATGGTCAGAGTCATAGCCTCTGTGTGTTGCCAGATCGAAAGCTACCGATAAGCCTTTTTGTCCAGCCTCTAAATTTTTTCTATAAAAAGCATTTGATTCTTCTGCGGTTGAGAACCCAGCATATTGTCTGATGGTCCATGGACGACCAGCGTACATTGTTGAATATGGCCCTCTGAGATAAGGAGGTAAACCAGCAGTAAAACCTATATGTTCTATTTCCTCAATTTCTTTAAAGTTAAAGGCAGCCTTAACATCTATCTTTTCAGCCGTGGGCCAATTGGAAGTTTTTTTGGTGTCCTTCTCATTTGGGCTGAATTGATTATATGATATTTTGTCAAATTGTGGTCTCATCTTCTATCCCTCTAATGTCGTTTGCTCTAAACTTTCTTGAAATAAGACCCAGCTTTCTTTAGCGAGCTGGTCTGTTAGACTTTCTATGTAATACGTCCCTGCTACAGGGTCAGTTGTTTTTGATAAATAGGATTCTTCTCTAATGATATTGGAGACATTCCTTGCTATCCTTACCGATTGTGGGCTGTCATTAAACTCAGGTTCAACTTCCAATAAATCACAACCTCCCAAAATAGCAGATAGTGCTGCTGTACTTGCCTTCAGCATATTGGCATGAGGCTGATATTTTTCAGCGGACCATACAGTTGAGACGCATATTATGTAAATAACCTCACGTTGAAACAC
>CAYGNU010000576.1:0-3177 GCA_964351175.1 uncultured Roseivirgaceae bacterium
TGCTAAGTAAATAAATCCTCTGATCTAATCACTTTGCAAGCATAGGATGACGTTACTTAATTATAAACGTCACTGCGAAAAGCGAGGAACGAGCAAAGAAGCAGTCTCTAATAAACTATAGGATTCATTCTCACGAATTCTAAATTTGTATCGAGCAGATCACCACGCATGCAGCAATCCATTAACTTATACCATGTGCCTTTTAAAGAGGTCTTTCTTCGAATAAAAGAAGAGCTGCCACATTACAGCTATGATTTTGTAAAGCATGTTATACAGCTTAAAGATGAGAATTTTGAGGTTGTAGGTGTATTCCGTTTGCCATTGCATCTTGCCATTACTGATCAGCTGGAGATCATAAAAGAGGATACCTTAGTGCTATATCTCAGTATTGAATCCGGGCATGCCGCGATAATAGTTATGGATGGAAAAGATATGATCTATCATACTACATTTTCTGCATATATGACGCGTAAGAAGCAGGGGTTTAGTCAGATCAAGTATTTGAAGAAAAAAGGTAAATCTAGAGCAGGCTCTCGGGTGAGGCTGGCAGAAACTACTGAGTTTTTCGAAAATATCAATACCACTTTAACTGTACTTTTTGAGGACTATGAGATGGATAGATTAGCAATTAACTGCAATACCACCTTAATTCCCTATTTGTACCAGTCAAAAGTACCGTGTCCATTCGATAAGAAGGATAACAAACTCTATAAAATACCACTGCACATACCACAATCTAACTTTACCAACCTAGAAGGTGCAGTAAAAAAGCTAATGGCACCTGTGTTGTTTTATGATAAGAAAGATGAAACAAGGTTTACTGCCTTTTAAAACCTTTATTTATCCTGTATTTGTTTGCTATTATGGAGATCATGGATAATTTCATTCATTCTTATAAAAAGTAATGGATGAGATTTCTAAGTTGACAATCAAGTTGTGGTCTAGGGTTTATAAATCATAAAGTTCTCTGGACTCCATTTCCTTAAACTGCATAACTAAATTCAAGGCATCGGGAACAACATCGCTACAGAATACAAGCAATGATCCGCTTTCGGCATTAGTAATGGCATGCGTGATGGCTTCTTTTTCCGAAGGAATAATGGTCACTTTCTTATTAGGGTCCACGCTTTTTATACCATTATGAATCATGTCAATAAGTTCTTTTTCTGTTTTCCCTCTCAGGTGCTTATCTTGTCTTATAATTATCTCATCAAACATCTGAGCTGCCACAGCGCCAATTTCATGATTATCTTCCGGTCTTCTGTCTCCAATACCGGCAATCATTCCAATTTTCGGTGTACCATCCATTTTTTCAATCATATTCTTCAATGCGGTTAAGCCTGCTGCATTATGTGCATAATCCAGCAGGACATTGAAATTTTTGAACCTAAACATATTAAGTCGGCCTGGAGTTTGGGAAGGCGAAGGAATGAAAGACTCAAGGGACACCTTAATGTCTTCAATTGAAAATCCTTTAATATAGCCTGTCAATACTGCTGGAAGCACATTTTGTATCATAAATACAGCCTTGCCTTCAAAGGTTAAGGGAACATTTATGGCCTTAGTTACTCTTATTTTCCATTCACCTTTGCAGATGGTTATATATCCATTTTCATAGATGGCAGATAAGCCACCATTTTTTGCATGCTTAATAATTCTTGGATTGTTTTCGTCTAATGAAAACAAAGCGAGGTTTGATTTAATGCCACTTCTCATGTCATACACCAAATCGTCATCTGCATTTAAAATAGCATAACCATCAGGGAAAACAGTTTCAGGAATAACCCCTTTAACTCTGGCCAATTGTTCGATGGTATGAATGCCTTTAAGACCTAAGTGATCTGCTGCTACATTGGTTACAATACCGATATCACAATGTTTGAAACCTAAACCTGCTCTAAGCAAGCCACCTCTGGCAGATTCAAGTACAGCGAAATCTACCGTTGGGTCTTTCAATACAAATTCAGCACTAGCAGGACCGGTGCAATCACCAGACATTAATAACCTGTTTTGAATATAGACACCGTCTGTTGTAGTATAGCCCACCTTAAATCCTTTCATACGAGCCATATGTGCAATTAATCTGGTGGTAGTTGTCTTACCATTTGTGCCGGCAACAGCTACAATTGGAATTCTTGACGTTGCACCTGGAGGATAAAGCATGTCTATAACATGTCCAGCTACATTTCGTGGAAGACCTGTAGCAGGAGCAAGGTGCATTCTAAAGCCTGGTCCTGCATTGACTTCCAAAACTGCACCACCAGTTTCTGGTAATGGCTTTCCAATATCTGTGGTCATTATATCAATACCGCAAATGTCAAGATCAATAATTTTGGCTATACGTTCAGCCATAAAAATATTGTAGGGATGTACGATATCAGTTACGTCTTC
This sequence comes from uncultured Roseivirgaceae bacterium, assembly GCA_964351175.1. GTDB lineage: Bacteria > Bacteroidota > Bacteroidia > Cytophagales > Cyclobacteriaceae > Fulvivirga. The sequence continues at coordinate 2,392 of CAYGNU010000576.1, forward strand.
AGCAGTTCCTCCAGTACTTAAATTGGCAGTATCCTTTAATTTTAAGAACTCACCTTTATCCAAAACCGTGTCTAACGATTTTCCATTTTCTTCTAATATTCCCAAAGTCAAATCATTCACCTCGATCATGGTCAGTACCTTTTCATGTCCATAACCCCTAAGAGGATCTTTATTTACAAGGTCTATAAGTTCCTGCACGGTGGACTTCCCATCACCAACAACATGAGCAGCAGTCCGCAATGCGGCTGCAACCAACTTAAAATTAATCACCAGTAATCGATAATCTTCACCTGTAATGTATTTTTCGATAATTACTGAGTTAGAGACCTTTTTTGCAGCTTCGAAGGCATGTAAAGCATCTTCCCAGTTCAATATGTTTGTTGTAATGCCACGACCATGATTACCGCTAATTGGTTTCACCACTAATGGGTAGCCTATATACTCAACAGCATCCTTAAGCCCAGCTTGTGATCTAACAATTTCTCCTTTTGGAACTGGTACTTCGGCTTGTTCTAGTAGGTACTTAGTGTCTTCTTTATCACATGCTATCTCAACACCAATGTTGCTTGTATTGCTGGTAACTGTCGCTTGAATCCTCTTTTGATTTACGCCATAACCCAATTGACAAAGCGAATACTTATTCAAACGAATCCATGGAATGCCACGGGCTTCAGCCTCTTCAATGATGGATCCCGTACTTGGCCCAAGGCGTACCTTCTCCCTAAGTTCGCGCATTTCCTGTATGTCTGCCTCCAGATCATATTCCGTATCGTTCACAAGTGCTTC